>JAVVPH010000360.1:0-1017 GCA_036655835.1 Oscillibacter sp. | reverse complement strand
GAAAAAGCTCATCGGCGCTTACGCTGCCGCCATGGGCGGCGTGGACGCCGTCATCTTCACCGCCGGTGTGGGCGAAAACTCCGCCTCCCAGCGGCTGGACATCGCGTCGGGTCTGGAATTTATGGGCGTGAAAATGGACGCCGACGCCAACAAAATCCGTGGCAAAGAAGCGGTGATTTCCGCCGCCGACTCCCGGGTGAAGGTGCTGCTGATTCCCACCAACGAGGAATTGATGATTGCGCTGGACACCGCAGCCATCGCAGAAAAGAAGTAATCCACACCGTATGCGGCGAGGGAGGACGCAAGCCGTCCTCCCTCGCTTTTTAGGAGAACGCTATGAAAATTGGACTGCAATTTGCCATGCCCATGGAGCTTCACGCCCTGCCGGGGGCAAAGGCACTGGAACCCTTTGAGACCATTTCCGGCGTGCCGTTTTATGAAGTCGCGCCGGGACTGTTCGCCTGTGCAGGCGGCGTGAGCAAGGTCAACGCCGCCATGGCGGCAGAAATTTTTTGCCTGCACTACGGGGTGGACCTGATTTTAAACGCCGGCGTGGCCGGCTGCGCCACGGATTTGCCCACCGGGTCCCTGGTGCTGGCGGAAACGCTGGTGCAGCACGACGTGGACACCACCGCCGTGGGGGACCCCATCGGCCTGGTATCCACCGTGAATCTGGTGGAATTTCCCGCTTGGGAACCAAGCCGCTGCAAGGCGCTTTTGGCCTCTCTGGGCGTGAACGCCACGGTGGGCCGGGTGGCCACAGGGGATTGGTTCGCCACCAAGGGCGGCCGGGCGGAATGGATTCGAGACATCTTCACCCCCCTGGTGGTGGAGATGGAGGGCTGCGCCATCGCCCAGGTGTGCCACCGCAACGGCGTGGGCTTTGTGGGCTTGAAATCCGTATCCGACCACCTGTTTGCCGACAATCAGGCAGAGGAATACTTTGATTTCGGCCACGCCTTGGAGCAATTGGGCCGCATTGTGCTGCCCTTCGCAAAAAAATTACAGGAGGAACCC
>JAVVPH010000359.1:0-1030 GCA_036655835.1 Oscillibacter sp. | reverse complement strand
AAAAATCCCTAGAACCATTGCGGTTCTAGGGATTTTCATGGTAGACGATATAGGACTCGAACCTATGACCCCCTGCACGTCAAGCAGGTGCTCTAGCCAGCTGAGCTAATCGTCCAAAACGGAACGTGTATAGAATACATGATTGCCCGGTATTTGTCAACCCATTTCTTGCATCTCTCCGAAAATTTTGTTATACTGCAAGAAAATAAATGTGGGGGAGGCAATCCCATGAAGCAAGTCGCTTTGGTCACCGGGTCTGCCCGGGGCATCGGCCGGGCCATCGCCCTGGAGCTGGGCCGGGAGGGCTACGCCGTGTGCGTCAATTATCTCAGTCACCGGGCAGAGGCCCAGGCGGTGGTTTCCGCCCTGCAAGCCGCCGGAGGGGCGGCCATCGCCGTGAAGGCGGACGTGGCGGACGCCCAGGCGGTGGCGGACATGGTACGGCAAACAGAGGCGGCCCTCGGCCCGGTGACGCTGCTGGTGAACAACGCCGGCATTTCCAGTCAGGGTCTGTTTCAGGACCTCTCCGACGCGGTGTGGGACCGCCATCTGGCGGTGAATTTGGGGGGCGCGCGCAATGCCATTCGGGCGGTGCTGCCCCGGATGCTCCACGAAAAAAGCGGCGCGATTGTGAATATTTCCTCCATCTGGGGCCTGCGGGGGGCCTCCTGCGAGACGGCCTATGCCTGCACCAAGGCCGCCGTCATTGCCCTCACCCGCTCCCTGGCCCTGGAGCTGGCCCCCTCCCACATCCGGGTGAACTGCGTGGCCCCCGGCGTGATTGACACCGATATGGTCCGGGCTCTGGGGGAGGAGACGATGGAGAGTCTGGCGGAGCAAACTCCCATGGGCCGCCTGGGCCAGCCGGAGGACATTGCCCAGGCCGTGGCCTTTTTGGCCTCGGAAAAGGCCTCCTTTATCACCGGACAGGTCCTCACCGCCGACGGCGGCTTCATCGGATAACCCCTCAAATTTCTCCGAGTTGAGAACAATTGTCAATCAACCCTGCAATCTCAGAAAACGGGAAGGA
>JAVVPH010000358.1:0-1054 GCA_036655835.1 Oscillibacter sp. | reverse complement strand
AAAGCTTTTCATGGGATCGCGCAGTCAGATTTTTTGTCAGATGGTGCAAAAAGCGCGCAGGCGGGCGGTCGCCCGGCAAGGCGTTTTTGTGGGGTGCTGTCCCAAATAAAAGGGTTCCAAACCAGACCTCAAAACCCGGCCGGCCTTACAGCGGCTCTTGCGTGCAGTAATCCAGCGTGATATTCTTGTGTCGGGCAAACGCCTCCCACTCCGGCGGAAGCTTTTCGTCGGTGAGGATGGCGTTGGCGGTTTCCATCCCCGGGAATAAAATGTTGGCGCAGGGGCCGAACTTCGTGTGGTCCATCAGGAGTATCCGCTCCTGGGCATATTGCAGCATGGCCTCCCGGACCCGGGCCTCGTTCAAATGGTTGTCGGACAGGCCCTGCTCCAGCGTGATTTTGGGGCAGCTGATAAACGCCTTGTCCGCGTGATAATGACTGAGAATGTCGGTGGTGTGATACCCGATGAAGGAGGCAGTGCGCCGCCGGAAGGTCCCCCCCAGGCAGATGAGATTGAGATTGTTGCTGTTCTCGTTGCATAGGTTGCAGATGAGCAGGGAGTTGGTGATGATGGTTACGCTGACCTTTTCCTCCAACAGCGCCTCCGCCAGCGCCAGACAGGTGGTGCTGGAATCCAGAAAAATCACGTCATTTTCCTGTACATAGTGAAGGGCCTGCTGGGCCATGCGGTTTTTTTCGTCCTGATAAAAGGATTTGCGCAGCTTGGCGGAATAGCTCTTGTCGTATTTTTCCTGCAAATAGGCGCCGCCGTGGGTGCGGGTCAGTTTGCCGACGGCCTCCAATTCCTTCATATCTCGGCGAATCGTCTCTTCGCTGCAATCCAGCAATTTGCTCAGGTCCGGAAGCAGGACACTGCCGTGCTTCCAAAGCTCCTGTTCAATCATTGCCTGGCGTTCGATTTTTAGCACGTTGCCACCTCGTTTCATAGTTCGGGCATCCGGGAGGGTGCCGCCGGCCCGGGCCGGGAAAATGCCGTCTCCGGGTTTCAGGCAGTAGTATAGACGAAAAATGTGGAATAAGCAAGATAAATCACA
>JAVVPH010000357.1:0-1060 GCA_036655835.1 Oscillibacter sp. | reverse complement strand
ATAAGATTGAGAAACTCCGGGGCGGAACTGTTCAGAAATTGCACCATCGTTTGGTAAAACGCTTCATTTTTTCGCTCCTTTTCCGGGAAATGGGTAAATAAAAAAGCCCTATCCCAATAGAATTGGGACAAGACTTAAATCCTGCGGTACCACCCAAGTTGACGCAATGCGCCCGCTCGTTTCGCGTACTTTCATACGTGCCGCCCTGGTAACGGGTGCGGGTCCCGTCAGTCGCTACTTACCCTCGGTGTTCGCTCTGCCCTCACAAGTCCATTCCCCGCAACGTATCCTGCCGTGTTTCCACCCCACACAGCTCTCTAAAAGGTTGACAGTCGCGGCTACTCCTCTTGCTCAACGGTTTTTCTTGATTGGTTTGGATTATAGGCCCGTGGGGCCGAAATGTCAACCCCTATTTTTTTTGCTCTTCTCAAGGCCCGGGGAAATCCCCTCCCCGGAACGGACATTCCGTCCCGGGGAGAGCCGCTTGGGGCAACGGCGCGCAATCCGCAAACAGGCCCTTGGCAATGGCCGCGCTCTGCGGCGGGGCCGCCTTAGGACAGGAGCACCGCGTCGGTTTCCTCCTGCACGCCGGCCACCTCCGCGAATTTTTCCAGCAGCTGGGCTTTCGTCAGTTTTTTCTTCTCCTCGCCGGCGATATCCAGAATGATTTTCCCCTCGTTCATCATGATGAGCCGGTTGCCGTGGGCAATGGCGTCCTTCATGTTGTGGGTAATCATCATGGCGGTGAGGCCGTTTTCCGCCACCAGACGGTCCGACAGCTCCAGCACCTTGGCGGCGGTGGCGGGGTCCAGTGCCGCCGTGTGCTCGTCCAGCAGCAGCAGCTTGGGCCGTTGCAGGGCCGCCATCAAAAGGGTCAGCGCCTGGCGCTGTCCGCCGGAGAGCAGACCCACCTTGGAGGCCATCCGGTCCTCCAAGCCCAGTCCCAAAATTTGAAGCTTTTCGTGGTACAGCGCCCGCTCCGCCCGGGTGACGCCCCAGGAGAGGCCCCGGCTCTGCCCCCGGCGATAGGCCAGGGCCAAATTTTCCTCAATCTGCATAT
>JAVVPH010000356.1:0-1070 GCA_036655835.1 Oscillibacter sp. | reverse complement strand
ATTTTCTGATTCGCAGGTTCTTTCGCATTGTGCCTCTTGCCTGGCTGTACATGGCTATTGTTTTGCCTATGATGAGCAGCCCTCCGGATTACTACATCGCAAACTTTTTGTTCGTTGCCAACTGGCCACCCATGTGGCTTGGCAATATAAACGGCCATCTATGGAGTTTGTGCATGGAGGTCCAGTTTTATGTGGCCATCGCGTTGCTGGTCGTGCTGATGAGGAAAAGGTGGATGGTGCTGATCCCTTTTCTCGCCATCGCCGTCACGACCTACCGGGTCATGAATGATGCCCATGTCGTCATCAATACCTATTACCGCATTGATGAAATACTGTCTGGCTGCATACTGGCGCTGATCTATCACAAAAGACTGGGTAGCACTCTTGTGAAAGCGCCGGCTCAAATGGTGGTCGTGCAAATAACGTTATTTGCCCTGTTTGTCGTGTCGAGTCATCCCGACGGCGGCTTCATGAACTACTTGCGCCCCTATATTGCCGCAGCCATGGTGGGGAGCACATTACTCAATGGCCGGACATTTATTGCCCATGTTCTGAACAACCGCATTCTGTTTTATATCGCCACCATCTCCTACGCGCTCTACGTGGTTCATCCGTTGCTGGCACATACGTGGCTGGGTAGTGGAGATACGGTCGTTAAATACCTGAAACGTCCGTTGTTGTTCGCCGCCATTTTCATAACCGCCCATATATCCACCTTCTATTATGAAAAATGGTGGATTGCTTTTGGCAAAACCTTGTCCAGGAAAGTGGCTGGCCGCCAACCGGTTACAACCTGACCGTTTTTGAAGATCCTCAGTCGGCAAACACCATCTGCCGACTGTCCCCCATCAACAATGCCTGGTTCTGCTCGGTCGCCGCGCGGATGTAATCCCACAACAGGGTAATCCGCTTGAGCTTCCTCAAATCCTCCCGGCAGTACATCCAGAACTGCCGGGTAATGTTGATTTCCTGCGGCAACACCGGCAGCAACCGTGGGTCCTGGGCGGCAAGGAAACACGGCAGGATGGCCAGCGATCGTCCTTGCTGCGCGGCCACGAACTGCGCGATCA
>JAVVPH010000355.1:0-1136 GCA_036655835.1 Oscillibacter sp. | reverse complement strand
CGACGAGGCCGCGTTCTACGGCCCCAAGCTGGACATTCAGTATAAAAACGTCTTCGGCAAGGAGGACACGCTGGTCACCATCCAGATTGATATGCTCCTGGCCCAAAAGTTCGGCATGGAGTACACCGACCAGGAGGGGAAAAAGGCCACACCCTATATCATCCACCGCACCTCCCTGGGTTGCTACGAGCGGACTTTAGCCTATATGTTGGAAAAATACGCCGGGGCACTGCCCACCTGGCTGGCTCCGGAGCAGGTCCGGGTGCTCCCCATCACCGACCGTGCGGCGGACTACGCCGACGAAGTGGCGAAAACCCTCACCGGCCGGGGCTACCGGGTCACCACGGACCACCGCAGCGAGAAAATCGGCTACAAAATTCGGGAGGCTCAGATGGACAAAATCCCCTATATGCTGGTGGTGGGGGACAAGGAAGCGGAGGATCGCCTGGTGGCCGTCCGCGACCGGGTAGACGGCGACCGGGGCACCATGGCCCCGGAGGCCTTCCTGGAAGAACTGGCCCGGGTGGTGGCAGGCAAAGAAAAACGCTAACCCAAAGGATTTTACAGCCCCTCATTACATCCGTGTAATGAGGGGCTGTTTACATCAAAATAGTTCCTCGGTTTCCTTTTATGCCCTTGCTTTCTTATGATTTTCCGTTAAATTGTACATTTTTTCAAGTGCCAAAAAGCCGCTGTTCATAAAATGTTTACAAATCAGTTGACTTTACCGGCGAAAAATCCTATACTGGCACTAAGAGGTGCCGGGGATGCTCAAGATTCCGGCACCAAATTTTGAAGGAGGTTTCTCAATGAAAAAGTTGACAGCGTTCTCTCTTGCAACCGTGCTCCTGTTCTCCTTAGTCCTGGGTGGCTGCGCCCCCAAGGCACCCGCCGCCGATGACCCCGCCAAGTCCCCTGCCGTGGCAGATCCCGCTCAGGAACCTGCCAAGGACCCCGCCCCTGCCGGAGACAAAGTCGTGCTCACCATGGGTTCCTGGCGCACTGACGATGTGGCCCAGATGGAAAATCTTCTGGCCGCCTACAGTGCTGTGGCCCCCAATGTGGAAATCCAGTTCCAGCCCACCAATCCCCCCGACTACAACGCCACCCTGCGCCTGCAATTGGAGGGCGGCACC
>JAVVPH010000354.1:0-1176 GCA_036655835.1 Oscillibacter sp. | reverse complement strand
GGCCGTTGGTGATATTCACCATTTTTACTGGGTTTTATGGTGCTTTTTCCTGTGGACCTTCTGGAATTTTACAATTTGGGGGCAACGCTGTCCCGGGGCAGATTTTCATCCTCGCCGTTTATCCCAGCCAGTCAAACAGCCCCACTCGCTCCCCGTCCAGCAGAGTCTGGGCGGCGGCGAGCATTTGGGCCGCATCCCCCCGGGTGACGGAGTTCTCCATGGCCTCGCTTCCAAAGCTGCCGGCGGCCAGCACGCTGACGGATTCCATATTGCCCACCGCCTGGGCCGCCCAGTCGGGCACGCTGTCCCGGTCCGCGTACCACACCGCCAAATTCACATCGCTGACCGCCAGCACGCGGTTCATCACGGCGGCGGCCTCGTTGAAGGTGATGGGTTCCCTGCCTCGGAAGGCCGTGCCCTCCGCCGTGGCGCTGCCCCGTACCACCCCCGCCGTCAGTCCGGCGGCGGCGTAGGCCTTGGCCCAGGCGGGAATGGCCGCGTCGTCGCAAAACCCGGTCATGGTCACCTCGGTGACCTCCGCCCCCGCCGTCTCCAGAACCATGGCCAAAAATTCCTCCCGGGACACCGTGCGCGTCGGCTCAAAATAATACTGTCCGCCGATGTTCGCGCCGGTGAATACCCCCGTTTCCGCCAACTGCTGGGCGGCGGCAGCGGCGGCGCTGTCCCGGGTGTCGGCGTAGGTCACGCCGGATTTGACCTTGCCGATGCTCACCGTGACCGTGGCGGGCAGGGAGACGTTGCCCGCGCTGTCCGTGGCGGCATAGGTGAAGCTGTCCGTCCCGGTTTTGTCCGGGGCGGGGGTATAGGTGAAGTTGACGCCGTCCAGCGTCACCGTGCCCCGCTTGGGCGGGGTGACCACGGCGAAGGTCACGTCCTCCCCCTGGGTGTCGGTGGCGAGGAATTGGGCCTGATAGGGAATGCCCCGGTACGTCTCAATGGCAATCTCGTGGGCGATGGGTGCGCCCTCCGCCGCCGGGGCGGGTGTTTTTTCCTTGCCGAACAGGGCCGCCGCGTTGACCGTCAGCAACAGCACAGCACTGACAAGCAGGGCCGCTCCCCGTTTCATGGTATCAATTTTCAATGTGTTCAAACCTCCTGTTTTCATAATGAATACAGAGGTATTGTTTTCCCCTTTTCGCGAAATATACAAAAACC
>JAVVPH010000353.1:0-1208 GCA_036655835.1 Oscillibacter sp. | reverse complement strand
GCCATCGACACCGTGGAAATCTGTCTCCCCGTGTTTGCCGCCATGGTGAAAACCATGCGGGTGCTGCCGGAAAATATGCGCAGGGCGGCGGGCCGGGGCTTTATCAACGCCACGGACTGCGCCGATTACTTAACCAAAAAGGGAATGCCCTTCCGGGATGCCTATACCGTCACGGGCCAACTGGTGGGCCTCTGCGGCGGAAGCGGGAAAACCTTGGAGGAGATGACCTTGAAGGAATTGCAGGCGATTTCGCCCCTGTTTCAAGACGATGTGTACGAGGCGTTAAATCTCACCAATTGCATGGCCCGGCGCACCAGCTACGGCGGCCCCGCGGTCAGCGAAACCACCCGGCAGCTGGAAGCCGTGGCGGATTTCATTCAGGCCCATACCAAATAAAGGGAGATGATTCCCATGAAACCCAACGTGTATATCGACGGGAAGGACGGCACCACAGGTCTGCAAATTTACGAGCGCCTGGGCAGTCGCAGTGACCTCACCCTGCTGGTGATTGACGAGGCCAAGCGCAAGGACCCGGCGGAGCGAAAAAAATTCCTCAACGCGGCGGACGTGGTGTTCCTCTGCTTGCCGGATGGGGCGGCGATGGAGGCGGTGAGCCTCATCGAAAATCCCGCCGTCCGGGTGATTGACGCGTCCACCGCCCACCGCACCAACCCCGCCTGGGACTACGGTTTTCCCGAGCTGTCGCCGGAATATCGGGCCAACATTGTGAAATCCCGCCGTGTCGCCAACCCCGGCTGTCACGCCAGCGGGTTCATCTCCTCGGTGTACCCCTTGGTGCGCCGGGGCGTGGTCCCCGCCGACTTCCCCTTCACGGCCTATTCCCTCACCGGCTATTCCGGCGGCGGGAAAAAGCTGATTGCGGAGTATGAGGCGGAAAACCGGGACCCTCGCCATGAGAGCCATCGGATTTACGGCCTGGATCTGCACCACAAGCACCTGCCGGAAATGCAGACCGTCTGCGGCCTGACGCATCCGCCGCTGTTCAGCCCAATTTTAGGGGATTTTTACGCCGGCATGGCCACCACCGTTCTGCTTCCGGGCTTTGCGGCCCCGAAAATCTGGGGGGCCTTGACCGCCCACTACGCGGGCCGGCGCTTTGTCCATGTGGCCCCCCTGGGGGGCGCGGAGCCGGTGATTTATGCCGATACCTTGGCAGGCACCAACGAGTTGCAGCTCATCGTCTGCGG
>JAVVPH010000352.1:0-1249 GCA_036655835.1 Oscillibacter sp. | reverse complement strand
TGCACCCATCGCCGCAAATTGCCTTTATCCGGCAAAGCGGCTGTGTTCAAACGCCAGATTTTGCAAAATTTTGCCGTCCCATCACTTTTTTGCGCCATGGGTAGGGGGGCGGACAAAATCTTAGACTAAGCACAGAGCCCTAAATTTTGTCCGCACCTCCTTATCTTTTTCTCAAATAAATTCCAGATAATTCCAAGCGAATGCACAAGAAGGCCCCGCTTTTCGAAAGATATCCGAAAAGCAGGGCCTTCTTATATGCTGTCTGCTGAACAAAGTGCATTTGTTCAGTGAACATTATACGGGTTTCCGGTCAAGTGTTTCCGCAAATTACTTCGCGGCGGCGGCCAATTTTTCTTGGAACAGGCCGCAGAGGAACACGTTGGCATGATACGTGCCGTATCCGCCGGCGCCGGCAGCCATGAGGGCCTTGAACACGATGTAGGCCATTCTGGACACCTCTGCGCCCTCTGCCAGGGTCATCGCCAGGATGCCGATGGGCGCAAACGCGAACACCAGCAAAATGACCACGGTGAACATCACCAGAAATACGATGCTGTTCTTCGGAACCAGCAGATAGGCCACCTGGTCCTCCAGATTGCCCACTGTGGGGACCACGCCCTTTTTCACGGGGCCTTTGGTCAGGAAAATTTGCAGCAGCATGCAAATGAAGCCGGTGCAGCCCACTGTCATGGACAAATCCATAAAGATCGCGGGGAGCGCCATACCGGTTTTCACCAGGAAGAAGAACAAAACTATGCAAAGAACGAAGGTGCAAACGCCTGTGATAAGGCCCTGCTTTGCGGCATATTTTCTGATATTCGGTGCCATAATTATCAACCTTTCGGACTCAATTATTTTCCGCGTTTTGCTCAAGCGCATCACGCGCTTCGCGGGGAAACAGCCTGGGAATATAAAAGGAACGAGGTTGGTACACATTGTTTGGGTCCCAGCCTCGTTCCTTTTTTAGACGTCACTTAACCGTGCGCCCACTCCTCTTCTTTGAAAGGAGCTATATGCCTATGGGGTAACGACTTACTGGTCGTATGCCTCGGTCAGAATCTCCTTGAAGTCATCCGCATCCAACTGGGCCGGCCAGCCGAACACCGTGATGATATCGGTCAGCATCATGGGAATGACATCCAGAATCTGCTCCAGCGTAAAGCCCTGCTCCTTGAGGTTGGGGATGCCCACGCCCTTCATGAACTTCTGCATGCAAGCCTTGGCCTGCTTGCCATATGCGGCATTGTGC
>JAVVPH010000351.1:0-1255 GCA_036655835.1 Oscillibacter sp. | reverse complement strand
GCCATGCCGCAGAGAAAATGGCGGTAGCCCTCTTCATAGGCGGCCTCCACCGCGTCCAGCATCCGGCGTTTCAGGGCCAGGCACCGGGGGTCCTGCTCGTCCTGTTTCCACGGCAGCTTGGTGGGACGATGACCGGTGAAACAGCAGGCCGATTGTTTTCCCCGCACAGGCGGCACCCCCCTCTCGTTCATGTTCCATCATTATAGAACAGTTGTTCTTTTTTGTAAAGGGTAAAATTTAGGGCTTGCAATTTGATTCAAGCTGTCGTATACTGACGCATAGAGAACAACTGAATATTTGTCTTCAGGGCGGGGTGTAATTCCCCACTGGCGGTAAAGTCCGCGACCGAATGCCGAAAGGTATTTGCTGACTCGGTGAAACTCCGGGACCAACAGTATAGTCTGGATGGAAGAAGATGATTGGCGGCGAGGCTGCGCTTATTTGTGCGCTTCTTTGTTGTTTGTTCACCTTGGGAGGCAAAGCATCCGGGGTGTTTTCAAACAAAAAAGGAGTGTATTTTTTATGTCTGAACCCACTGTCAGCGCCATCCAGTCCCCTGCCCGCGCCACTTGGAGCGCGCGAACCATCACCTCTCTGGCCATGCTCACGGGCATCGCGTATGTGGTGATGCTGCTCTCCAAAATGCTGCCCCAGGTGTCCGGTTTTCTGCAATTCGATTTGAAGGACACCATCATCTGCATCGGCGGCTTCGTGTTCGGCCCGCTCTCCGCCGCCATCATCTCCATTTTGGTGGCCTTTATCGAAATGATTTCCGCCAGCGACACCGGCCCCATTGGTCTTTTGATGAATGTGCTGGCCACCTGCGCCTTCTGCTGCACCGCCTCCGCCGTGTATCGCCGCCGCCACACCAAGCGCGGCGCTGTGGAAGGCCTGATTCTGGGCGTGGTTGTGCTCACCGCGGTGATGCTGCTGTGGAACTATCTCATCACCCCGCTTTACATGGGCGTGCCTCGGGACGTGGTAAAGGGGATGCTGGTGCCCATTTTGCTGCCCTTCAACCTGGTCAAGGGCGGACTGAATATGGCCCTGATTCTGCTGCTGTACAAGCCCGTGGTCACCGCGTTGCGCCGGGCGCGGCTGGTGCCGGAATCCCGGGATGTCACCGCCGAGGTCAAACCCTTTAGCGCCGGCTTCCTGCTGTTTTCCCTGGCTCTGTTGGCCACCTTCGTGACCCTGGGCCTGGTGCTCATTTTGTAAGCGAATTCAAAAACGTAAGACGACGTGCTTTGCACGT
>JAVVPH010000350.1:0-1256 GCA_036655835.1 Oscillibacter sp. | reverse complement strand
CGTGAGAAGTTTCAAAAACGGATGATTGAAAAACGAAAGGAACCCTTCCTGGGTTCCTTTCGTAGCTATCTTCCTTCCCGTTTTCTGGGATTTTAGGTTTGATCGACAATTAACCAATAAGCCCGCACACCCAATCAACGCCTATGCGGATTTCTCCCCCAAGAGGTACGCCTCTTCAAGCGATAAATTCACAAACAGCGCCGTCCCCATGTAGAGGACGAGTACGACGCACTCAAACACCACCCCGGAATAGGGTCGAGAAGCCAACGTCAGCAGCAGCATCCCCAGAAAGCGAATGGGGAAATAGAGGCCCAAATAAGCGGAAATTTTATAGAATCGCTTCCGAAAGCGCGCCGTCGCCCGGGTGTTTTCACTGCCCTTTTTCCGGTGGGCATATTCAAAGCCGCCAATGAGTGCCCCGAAGAGAGCGAAACTCAAACACGCGAAAAAGACGTTTTGCAAAAGGCAGGTGGTCATAAACTGCATCAGCAGAAGCATCCCCTCCAAGCTGATGAGAAAAATCAAAAGCTGGCGGCTGCCGTCCTCCCTCGGCACCGGGATTTTCGGCAGGTCATCGCCGCTCTCCCAGGTGTCGTGCAGCAGATAGTCCGTCGTGACGCCGAAGAGCTTGCTGATCTGCAAAATATTCGCCGCGTCCGGCATGGCGGAGCCCATCTCCCAGCGGGAGACGGCCTGTCTGGATACCCGGAGCTTTTCCGCCAATTCCTCCTGTGAAAGCCCCTGGGACCGTCTCAGCCCCACCATTTTATCGGATAGCTTCACCTGAAATCCCCCTTCCGTTGTAAACCCATTGTAGTGGAATCGTCGGCCCAATACCACCGCAGGCACGTTACAATGCCGCAACAAAACGTGACATCCCTCAAAAAAGGCTGTTGACGGCCCCAAAACGAGCCTCGTATACCCCACTCCAGCACAAAGCCCGCCCTCCCGCAATGCCGCCGGGGGGACCATCCGCCCCTTCGGCCTGCCCTCGGGTTTGCGGTTCAAGTCTCCGGCGCAGTTGAATCCCCCCTGCGCCGCCGCTCACAGTTCCCGGCTCATCTGGGGCACCACCACGGTCACGCCGTCCACCTGCCGCACGGCAGCCTCCATGCCGTACACGGTGCGGATATTCTCGGCGGTGACCACCCCCGCGTCCCCGGCGGCAAAAATCGTCCCCTCGTGGAGAAATAAAAAGCGGTCGCAAAACCGCAGGGCCAAATTCAAATCGTGGAGCACCACCAGTGCGGCGATGT
>JAVVPH010000349.1:0-1320 GCA_036655835.1 Oscillibacter sp. | reverse complement strand
TCAACCGCCGGGAGGGCCGGCCCGGCGAAAAGGGCGTTCTCACCTCCCGGGTCATTGACCGCCCCATCCGCCCCCTGTTCCCGTATGATTTCCGCAACGACGTGGCCATCATGGCCACCGTCATGAGCGTGGACCGGGACTGCTCTCCCGAAATCGCCGCCCTCATCGGCACCTCCGCCGCCCTGGCCATCTCCGACATTCCCTGGAATGGGCCGGTGGGTGCCATTAAGGTGGGCCTGGTGGACGGCAAATTGGTCTTCAACCCCAACGAAGAGGACCGCAAAACCTCCGATATGGACCTGATTGTGGTTTCCACCGGCGAAAAGGTCGTCATGATCGAAGCCGGTGCCAACGAAGTGGACAACGACACCATGTTCACCGCCATTGAAATGGCCCACAACGAGATCCAAAAGCAAATTGCCCTCATTGGGCAGATGGTCAGCGACATCGGCAAGAGCAAGTTCGACTATCCCCATGCCGATTTCAACCAGGAGCTGTTTGACAAGGTGGTTGCCGCCACCATGGACGAGGCAAAGCTGGCCATGGATACCGACGATAAGAACATCCGGGAGGCGCGCTGGAACCAGCTCATCGGCCATTGGCACGAGCTGTTTTTGGCGGAGTACCCCGATATGGACAAGTATTTGGAGGAATTTACCTATAAATTCCAGAAGAAGATTGTCAAGGCCTGGCTGCTGGAGGGTCATCGGGTCGATGGCCGCGCCAGCAACGAAATCCGCCCCCTCTCCGCCGAAGTCGGCGTGCTGCCCCGGGTCCATGGCTCCGGCCTCTTCACCCGCGGTCAGACCCAAGTGCTCTCCGCCTGCACGCTGGACACCCTGTCCGCCTGCCAGAAGCTGGACACCATTTGGGAGGAGAAGGAAAAGCGCTATATGCACCACTACAATTTCCCCTCCTACTCTGTGGGCGAGGCCCGTGGTGCCCGCAGCCCCGGTCGCCGGGAAATCGGCCACGGCGCTCTGGCGGAGCGGGCACTGCTGCCCGTGCTCCCCTCTGTGGAGGACTTCCCCTACGCCATTCGCGTGGTGTCCGAGGTGGTTTCCTCCAACGGCTCCACCTCTCAGGGCTCCATCTGCGGCTCCACCTTGGCGCTGATGGATGCAGGCGTGCCCATCAAGGCACCGGTGGCGGGCATCTCCTGCGGTCTGATTCAGGACGATAACGGCGGCTTTACCACCTTTATCGACATTCAGGGCGTGGAGGATTTCCACGGCGAGATGGACTTTAAGGTCGCCGGCACCAAAAAGGGCATCACCGCCATCCAGATGGATTTGAAAAACGACGGTCTGACCATGCCCA
>JAVVPH010000348.1:0-1359 GCA_036655835.1 Oscillibacter sp. | reverse complement strand
AGTTGCAGGATTTTTGCGACCAGTTGGCCTCCTACCGCACCCTGCCCACCAACTTTTTCCGGGATGTCATTTTAAAAGCACCTCCCAAGGACCTGATGAACACCATGCAGCGGGGCATTTTGACCCTGTTCTGCTATGACGATAAGCCCAACGACATCAGCCTTGCCAATGTTTTGCGGCAAAATTTGCAGCTCATCGCCAATATGCCGGTGCTGGCCATCTACGCCTATCAGGCCTACCGCTATTCCCGGGGCGAGAGCCTGTTCATCCACGTCCCCCAGCCGGAGCTGTCCACGGCGGAAAATTTCCTGCGGATGCTGCGGGAGGACCGAAGCTACACCGCGCTGGAGGCCCGGACGCTGGACGTGGCACTGGTGCTCCACGCGGACAACGGCGGCGGCAACAACTCCACCTTCACCAACCATGTGGTCACCTCCTCCGGCACGGATACCTATTCCGCCGTGGTGGCGTCTATGTCCTCCCTGAAGGGCCCCCGCCACGGCGGCGCCAACAGCAAGGTCATGGAGATGATGGCGGACATCAAGCAGCAGATTGCCGACTGGGCCGACGAGGACCAGGTGACGGCCTATTTGACCCGTCTTTTGGACGGGGACGCCTTTGACCACAGCGGCCTGATCTACGGTCTGGGCCACGCGGTGTACACCAAAACCGACCCCCGCTGTGAGGTTTTTCGGGACTATGTGCAGGAGCTGGCGGCGGAAAAGGGCCGGGGCCAGGAGCTGGCGCTGTACGGCAATGTGGAAAAAATCGGCAAGCGGCTTTTGATGGAGCGTCAGCACAAAAACGCGCTCTCCACCAACATTGATTTTTACAGTGGCTTTGTCTATGAGATGCTGGGCCTGCCCATGGAGCTGTACACGCCGCTGTTCGCCGTGGCGCGTATCGCCGGCTGGAGTGCCCACCGCATGGAGGAATTGACCGCCGGCGGCAAGCTGATTCGTCCCCGCTACGAGTGTGTGGAGGAGCATCGCTCCTATGTTTCCATGGAAAAACGCTGACCTGCGCGCAAGGCATGACCCACCCAATCCCGCGGCCCGCCGGAGTTTCCTTCAGCGGGCCGCGACGCTTTCTGACATTTCTCCGGTAAAAGAGAAATTTTAGGTTGACATTGGGGACTGTTCTGGCTATAATAATCAAGCAGTCTTTTTTTGGGAATGAAATCTGCGGCTGTGCTGGAACTGGTAGACAGGCCAGCTTGAGGTGCTGGTGTCCGTATAGACGTGTGGGTTCAAATCCCTTCAGCCGCACCAACTTTCGTTTCCCAAAAAAGCTGTCTTTCAAATGTGCGCGAGTGGTGGAATTGGTAGACTCGCTGGCTTCAGGTGCCAGTGCTCGCAA
>JAVVPH010000347.1:0-1385 GCA_036655835.1 Oscillibacter sp. | reverse complement strand
CGCTGCATCTGCTGTATTCCCGTTTCTGGCATAAATTTCTGTACGACATCGGCGTTGTTCCCACCAAAGAGCCTTATGCCAAGCGCACCAGCCACGGCATGATTTTGGGCAACGGCGGCGAAAAAATGTCCAAATCCAAGGGCAACGTCGTCAACCCCAACGACATTGTGGAGCAATACGGCGCGGATACCATGCGCACCTATATCATGTTCCTGGGCGATTTTGAGAAGTCCGCCTCCTGGTCCAACGAGGCCGTCAAGGGTTCCAAGCGGTTTTTGGACCGGGTTTGGAATCTGGCGGAGGCCGCGTCGGACAGCTATGAGGTCACACCTGCCAACGAGGCCGCCATCCACAGAACCATCAAAAAAGTCACCGACGACATTGACGATTTGAAGATGAACACCGCCATTGCCGCCATGATGACCCTGGTGAACGAGTTCTATGCCAACGGCGCCACCCGGGGCGACATGAAGGATTTGCTGCTGCTGCTCAGCCCCTTTGCCCCCCACATTGTGGAGGAGCTGTGGGAGACGCTGGGCTTCGCCAAGCTGACGGGCAAAATGGCCTGCCAGAACGATTGGCCCGTGTACAACGCGGAAAAGACCCTGGTGTCCAGCGTGGAGATGGCCGTCCAAATCAACGGCAAGCTCCGGGGCACCATCACCCTCCCTGTGGACAGCGACGAGCAGGCGGCGGTGGACGCGGCCCTTGCCACAGAGCGGGTTCAAAACGCCCTGGAGGGCTTGCAGGTGGTCAAGACCATTCTGGTGAAAAACCGTCTGGTGAACTTGATTGCCAAGCCCCAATAAAGGGAAAAACCACCCGGTCAGACGTGAAAGCTCCCCGGAAACAGCGGGCGTGAAACGACCGCGGAAACTGAAAAATGTGTTTTTTCAGTTTCCCCTTGACAATGGGGCGGAAATTCTGTATAATCCATTTGTTAAAGCCATAAAATTTATGGCCCTTAAAGTGTCCTGGATTGAACCGGATACTGCGGAGGGAGGGAAATATAAATGTCTGAAGTCCATCTGAAGGAAAACGAAACCATCGACAGCGCTCTGAAACGTTTCAAGCGTAGCTGTGCCAAGTCTGGCGTGCTGGCCGAGGTTCGCAAGAGAGAGCATTATGAGAGTCCCAGCGTCAAACGTCGGAAGAAGTCTGAGGCTGCTCGTAAAAACATCAAGAAGAAATTCTATTGATTGCTTTCAAACTGCCGCACTGAAAGGTGCGGCAGTTTGTCTTGCCAAAAGCGGGGAGGCAATTTTGCCAGCGGCAGGGGGTTGAGCGAGTTTGGCTCAAAACCTTGCACCTGCGTCATGGAGCCGCCCTTTTTTATAAAGTTACCCCCGATTGTAGTGATATTATCCTACAGTCGGGGGCCTTTT
>JAVVPH010000346.1:0-1400 GCA_036655835.1 Oscillibacter sp. | reverse complement strand
TGAATAAATCCCACCCCAGGTCTAACGGCATCTTTTCCGTATGGAATCGCCAAAAACCCTTGCAATACGTCCGTATTCCTGCGCGATTTTGGCTCGCCAGACAGAAAATTCCCCCGCCCATCCACGTGACGGATTGAATCAGAGATTCCCTAGGGTACATTCCGTTGAACCGCCAACCCTCTGTGCCTGAACTGCTTAAAAACAGGGTATACCGCTTGCTGAACAGGCTGCCCCCTTTGTTCGACAGGCATTATGATAAAAAATAGGAGGAATCCCCATGAATATCTGCCACAGCGTCATCGACCTCATCGGTCACACGCCCCTTCTGGAGCTGAAACGCTACGAAGCCAACCACGCGCTGCCCGCCACCCTGCTGGCAAAGCTGGAGTGCATGAATCCCGCCGGCAGCGCCAAGGACCGCGTCGCGGCAAATATGCTCCGCCGGGCGGAGGAGTCCGGCCAGCTGAAAAGCGGTGCCACCATCATCGAGCCCACCTCCGGCAATACGGGCATCGGCCTTGCCGCCGTGGCCGCCAGCCGGGGCTATCGGGTGATTCTCACCATGCCGGACACCATGAGCGTGGAGCGGCGCAATCTGATTGCCGCCTACGGCGCGGAAATTGTCCTCACCCCCGGCGGGGAGGGGATGAACGGCGCGGTGCAAAAGGCGGAGGAGCTGTCCAAAACCATTCCCGGCAGCATGGTTGCCGGTCAGTTTGACAATCCCGCCAACCCCGAGGCCCACTATCTCACCACCGGCCCGGAAATCTGGGCGGATACCGACGGAAAAGTCGATATTTTCGTGGCGGGCGCGGGCACCGGCGGCACCCTCACCGGCGTGGGCCGCTATTTAAAGGAGCAAAATCCCCAGGTCCGGGTGGTGGCGGTGGAGCCGCTGCGCTCTCCGCTGTTGACCCAGGGCCACGCCGGCCCCCACGGCTTGCAGGGCATCGGCGCGAACTTTGTGCCGAAAAATCTGGACCGCACGCTGTTGGATGAAATTATCCCCGTCTCCGACGAGGATGCCTATGAAACCGGCCGGGAGCTGGCCCAAAAGGAGGGCGTTTTGGTGGGCATCACCGCGGGAGCCGCCGTTTGGGCCGCCGCCCAGCTGGCCCTCCGCCCGGAGAATCAGGGCAAAATCATCGTCGCCCTCCTGCCCGATACCGGGGAGCGCTATCTCTCCACCCCCATGTTCCAGAAATAACCTTCCCCAAACCCCATGGGGACGGCCCCGCCGCCGCGCCTGGGTCAAAGCTTTCCGAAAAACAGAAATAAGCGCCGCCCTGCTGACCCAATCGGTCGGCAGGGCGGCGCTGGTTTTATCCATATATCGGGCGTTTTCCCTCGCAAAAAATCAGGGGCCCCTATTTTTCAAAATTTTGAAGAAACCGGCCGAT
>JAVVPH010000345.1:0-1427 GCA_036655835.1 Oscillibacter sp. | reverse complement strand
GGGACATTGACGGCCACCAGGTTTCCCGTGACGTTTTCCGCCCTACGCTGGCAGAACTGCGGGAGCGGGGCATGATCGAGGAGGTGGCGGACCGTGGGGCGCATTGAAGCGGCGCGGCGGGCCTATCGCGCCGGGGATTGGGAGCGCCTGGGGGTCCCTTTTGAACAGTTTGCCCGGCATTACAGCATAAGCCTGGCGGACCGTGAGCGGCACCGGGCGGAACTGTACCCAGAAAACGCGGCGGGCATGTGCCCCGGCGGCTGCCTCCGCAACTATGCGGACCCGCTGCCACATTGCGCAGGGTGCAGTTTACGGTGTACCAGTTATGAAAACGGAGGTGCCGACAATGGCGGACTTGCTCCAGCTACCTGAAAAACAGTATAGCGTGATCTATGCGGATCCCCCGTGGGCATATCGCCAGTGTGGTGCCACGGCCAAGAGCCGGGGCAACGCCCTGAAACACTACCCCACCATGACCACCGCCGAAATATGCGCCCTGCCAGTCCGCGAAATCTGCGGGGGGGGGGGTCAGCCTGTTTCATGTGGGCGACGTTCCCAAATATCGGGGAGGCCATCAAGGTTTTGGAGGCGTGGGGGTTCGAGTACAAAACCGCCGCTTTTGTGTGGGTCAAGAAGAACGCCAAGAGCGGCACCAATTTTTGGGGCATGGGCGCCTACACCCGTGCCAACGCAGAGGTGTGCCTGCTGGGTATCTCCCCAGGGTTCAAGGCCGGGGAACGGATCCGCAGCCACCGAGTACATCAAATCATAGAGGCCCCATTTGAGGGGCACAGCAAAAAGCCGGACGAAACCCGGCGGCGGATCGTGGAACTGCTGGGCGACGTGCCCAGGCTGGAAATGTTCGCCCGCCAGCGGGCTGACGGCTGGGACGCCTGGGGCAATGAAGCCCCGAAAGAATAGGAGGACACCATGGACAGCAAAACCGAGTTTTTGACCATCTACTGTGAAAATATCAACCGCACGGGCGCGGCGGAACTCCTGGCATACCTGGAGAACGAAACGGATTTTTTCACCGCGCCGGCCTCCACTAAGCACCACGGCGCCCATCCTGGCGGCCTGGTAGAGCATAGCCTGAACGTCTACCGCCGCCTGCGTGAGTTTATGATCCGAGACATGGAAAAGGTTTATCCGCAGGGGCTTGTTGCGCCGTGGCTGGAGCAAGAGGAGACGGTGACCGTCATGGGCCTGCTGCACGACGTTTGCAAGGCGGATTGCTACCACGTGGAAACCAAGCGCCGCCGGAACGCCGACACCGGCCAATGGGAGGATTACAAGGCGTACACATTCCAGGATCCTTTCCCGCTGGGGCATGGTGAAAAGAGCCTGTATATCATTTCCCGATTTATGCAGTTGAACGCGGCGGAGGCCCTGGCCATTCGGTGGCACATGGGAGCCTATGACGACGC
>JAVVPH010000344.1:0-1432 GCA_036655835.1 Oscillibacter sp. | reverse complement strand
TTGAAACGAAAACGCCTCCTGCCATAACGGCAGGGGGCGTTTGTGATTTAAGACGCAGCGTGTCAGCCCCGGGGCGGCTAAACGCGGTTTGATTGGTAACCGATAAAGCTGCCGCCGTGATAGAGCTGGCAGTTGTTTTTCCCCGCCTGTTTGGCGGCGTAGAGGGCGGTGTCCGCGTTGGTGTACAGCTCCTGAAAGGTGATGCCGTCCTTGGGGGAGATGGCGACGCCCACGCTGGCGGACAGCGTAAAGTCCTGCCCCCGGGCATCCCGATGGACAGTGCGGAAGGCGCTGCAAATCTCCGCGCCCTTTTCCAGCACCTGGGCCTCGGTGTCGCCGCTTTTCAGGTAGGCGATGTACTCGTCGCCGCCAATCCGCCCCACAATGTCCTCCTGACGGAAAATTTGGAGCAGGGCTTTCCCTTGACCGCAGAGCACCGAGTCCCCGTAGGCGTGGCCGAAATGGTCGTTAATGTCCTTGAAATTATCCACGTCAATCATAAAGAGCGCCGTGGTTGTGCGGGTGTGGTTAAAGAGGAGGTGCTCTGTCACCAGCTTGTCGGTGGTGCCCTTGTTGTAAAGTCCGGTGAGGGAATCCCGCTCCGCTTTGTATTGCAGCTCCATCTGATGGGACTTTTCTCTGTTGATATTTTTCACATAGGTAAAGCCGCACAGCTCGCCCCGAGCCCCGTTCTTTGCCAGATTTGTCACGCCGCGGCACCAGATGTATTCGCCGTTGGGGAGCAGTCTGCGGTATTCCACGGTGAGTTCGCGCTGCCCCTGCTCAAATTCCTTGGCGATGTTGGTGGGGGAGGCGAATCGGGCGAAATCCGCCAAATCTTCCGGATGAACGTATTTGTGGGCCACATAACTGAGCATATCGCTGTACCGGTGAATCATGTCGCCCAGCTCCTCTTGGGAGCTCTCAAACCCGCTGGTGATGGCGTTTTTGTCCAGATTAAATTCGTAGGTGACCAGCGCGTCCTTGGTGATGGAGCTGCGGTATTCCTGTTCCTTGGAGACGGTCAGCTCCAGCTCCGCGTTTTTCTCCTTATAGCCCAAAAGCTTGCCGGTTCTCATGGCGAACGTCAGCATGATATAGGTGCCGAACAGCACCACGCAGGGGGTCACAATCTGGTCCTCCACCAGGCCGATGTGCACCGTGGGATTTTCCGCGATGGCGGAGCTAAAGAGCAGGTAGGCGATGTTCACAAGCATCCACGCCACCATGAAAATCTGCTGGTCACGGTGGGCGTTTACGATGCGTACCTGATCCAGCGGCAGCAGCTTGAGGACAAGCCCGATGGCGATATTGAGAAAGAGGAAGGTCATTATGACAGAAATGGTATAGAGGGCGGGGGTATTGGAAATGTGGTAAATAGACAGCCCGCTGACCAGAGAAAAGATGCCGGTAGTGATGGCGCGGAGGGCTA
>JAVVPH010000343.1:0-1454 GCA_036655835.1 Oscillibacter sp. | reverse complement strand
GCCGGACGCAACTGCGTCCGGCGTTTTGTCACCCTGCAATCTCCCGCCAATTGGCCGGGAAGCCCATACAGCTTAAAATCCGGGTCTGGGGCACCAGCTTCGTGTCCGCGAATAAGTTTGCCAGCGCGGCATCGATTCCTGACACCGCCTTTTGAAAATCGTCCGGCTCCAGCAGATAGCGGAAGCAGACCAGGGCGGCGAACAAATCCGTTTTCCCCTGACTGTATAGCCCGCTGCCGCTCTTGGAAATTCCCAGTTGGGCATGGATGGGCATATTGGGGATGGCGCGGCTTTTTTTCACAGAAAAATCATACAGCCGCTCATTGTGTGCGCAAACATTCCGCACCCGGGTCAGCATGTCCAACATTACCGCCAGTGCGCCGGTAGAAACGCCGGCAAATTCCCTTGCCACGTCGCTTTGCACCTGGGGATAGCACAGGCTGAACATTTTAGAAATACTCCCAAAGGTCATGGCCTTCACGGAAGCCCACAGCGGCACATTCTGGTGGGCGGTCCACTGGTGCTTGATGTAATCGTGGTCCGACGGCGGCGTTACGGCGTATACAAACGTAGAAATCAGCTTTTTAATTTCCCGCTGTCGGCTGCCCTCATCCTTGGAACCGGGCAACGCGTCAAAATTGGCGGCGGTGGTGTATTGCCCCTGCTCCGCGCCGTAATGGTCCACAAAGGAGTAGGACAGCAACGATTTAATATGTTTTTCAATGGTCTGGATTGCCTGAAAAAAGCTGTCTCTCAGCGCGTCGTCAAACTGATAGAGGGCCAAAATATCGTCCATCCCGGCGCTGGGGAGATAGGTGCCGTCCCCGGCCTTCAACAGCGTCTTGTAGCCGGAAACCAGCGAAAAATAGCTGTATTTTTTCAGCAGCGCAATGGCCCGAGGTTCCTCTGCCGGTGGAATTGTCAGCTTTTTTTCGTCTCGGAGCATCACAATCAGCTCCGCATAGGTCTTAAAGGGCTTGTCAGGCATATTCATCAACTCCCGCAAAAAATGAAAATGGGAACCTCCCCTTTGAGGAAGTTCCCATCTTCGGCCGCGCGCTCCGCAAGCATTCACGGCACAATCACTGCAGTCAATATAGCAGAAAGCCCGGGGCTTGTCAAGTCGTTTTCCACAGCTTTTTCCACAGGCTCTTTCCCGTAGCTGCCCGAAAACACAACATCCTGTGTCCCCTGACTCCCGCATATATCTCACCTACTATATGCAGTTTTTTTGATTTTGTTGCATGAAACGGAGCACCGATTCAAAAAAGAAGCGGCAGGCCGGATTTTTCGGAAAACTTGGGGGAAATTTTTGGTTTTTTTGGGGGCGGTTGCATGAAATGGTGCATTTGGTGCAATTTTGGGCCTTGGGCGGGGGTGGGTGACGGCCCGGATTTTTTGGGGCCGAATCACAGAAAAGAGGGAGCCATTTTGAAACAAACGACCAACTACCA
>JAVVPH010000342.1:0-1492 GCA_036655835.1 Oscillibacter sp. | reverse complement strand
CGGCTGATGTGCATGGCACTGTGGAAGTCGTAAATCTGCCGCCGGGCAAAGTCGAATTTCCACATGGTCACGCCGCACTGCTGGGCCGCCTGGGCATATGTATCCCGCAGCTGCTCCAGCTCCAGGGCTTCCTTTGTCTCGTTATTTTTCATAACCGTTTACCTCGCTCCAACGCAAATTTGTGCTGTTTATCTTGGTGACATCCACGGCTACCTTCGGGGGATGACTGTCCCGTTGCGGTTCATGTTCTCGTCGCCCGTTACCCACCGTATCGTCAAGGGGGAAATCGGTTGAAACCGATCCCATCAAAACGAAGAAAGACAAAACATTCAGCACGGCTGGCGTCTAGCGTGGCGCGGGTCGCATTGAAGCATTTTGTCTTATTTATAGATGCCGGTGAGCGCGGGCTACAACCTGGCGGGAAAGGCCGGGCTGCTTGTAGGTGTTGCTCCGCTGGCCATGCGTATCCTCCTCGCGCTGGGGCAAAATTGGTTCCGACGCGTTGCGCCACAGAACTATCCTAATTTTGAAGGCATCTCCTCCTACAGACAGAATATGCTATTCAAATTATAAGCTGTCAGCGGAAAAATGTCAACGAATTCACAGAAAAGATACTGAGAATCATATAAAAACCGCGGCTAAATTTATTTTTCACGGAAAAGGAGTTTTTGGCAGCTCAAATTTGTTCTCCAAGTCCCCAGGGAGCACTTTATTCCCTGAGATTTTTTCCGGTGCACCACGAAGCGCGGCGGAACGCAAGGACGAAAAAAGAGCGAGAGGCTGGGACGGCATTTACTTTCTGCCTATCTGTGGTACAATAATCACACGTGCCGCGCAAACCGCGTTGCGGGTGAAATTGCTGCCCCCGGTGCAGCTGTGATTTATTTGCATTCTACTATTCTATTTTCGGCGTAAATTTGTTATACTGTAAGTCATAACGAGAGGGACGGGGAGGAGTTTGCCCATGGAAAATCTGGAGGCTTTGGTAAAAGCCCTCAAAAGCCATACACCACAAGGGGTGACGCTCTTAGAGTACGAGCCCATGAGCCGCCACACCTCCTTCCGCATTGGCGGCCCGGTGCGGCTGATGGCGGTGGCCCATGGGGACGTGGCCGGGGTGGCCGCCCTGCTGGCGGAGGCCCACAAACAGGGCGTTATCCCGTTGCTGATCGGCAACGGCAGCGATCTACTGGCCCCGGACCAGGGGATGGACGCGCTGGTGGTGAAAACCACGGCCTCCGACCTCAAGGTGGAGGGGAACACCATCACGGCGCGGTCCGGCGCACTCCTCTCCCAGCTGGCAAGCTACGCCCTGGACCACGGCCTCACCGGCCTGGAGTTTGCCCACGGCATCCCCGGCACGGTGGGGGGCGGCGTGACCATGAACGCCGGTGCCTACGGCGGGGAGTTGGGGCGGCGGGTGACGGAGGTTTTGTGGCTGGACAGGGCAGGGGAGGAGCAGGTTTCCCAAAACGCCGACTGCCGCTTTGAC
>JAVVPH010000341.1:0-1493 GCA_036655835.1 Oscillibacter sp. | reverse complement strand
TCTGTCGATAAACCCTGAAATCCCGGAAAACGGGAAGGAAGATAGTTACGAAAGAAACCCAGGAAGGGTGTCTTTCGTTTTTTAATCATCCGTTTTTGAAACTTCTCACGGGTTTCAAAAACTGGCCTCAGCGTGCCGAAAAGCCTTTTCGGCACGCTGAGGGGCGGCCATAGGGCCGCCCCTACGGGATTGTATGGGTGGAGAGGGGCAGTGCGATTACTGCGGAATCTCCTGCATTTGGAAGGCCTCGATAATGTCCCGCTCCCGCAGGTCGTTGAACTTCTCCACGGTGAGGCCGCACTCGTAGTTTTCGGCCACCTCCTTGACGGAGTCCTTGAAACGCTGGAGAGAGGAGAGCAGGCCCTCGTGAATGACGATGCCGTCCCGGACCACACGGACAGAGCAGTTGCGCAGGATTTTGCCGTCCTGCACGTAACAGCCGGCCACGGTGCCGATGGCGGAGACCTTATAGGTCAGGCGGACCTCGGCATGGCCCAGGACCACTTCCTTGAACTTCGGGGCCAACAGGCCCTTCATGGCGGATTCAATCTCGTCGATGCAGTCGTAAATCACGCGGTACATCCGCATATCCACGTTGGCACGCATGGCGCTGTCCCGGGCGGCGGCATCGGGGCGGACGTTGAAGCCCACGATGATGGCGTTGGAGGAGGAGGCCAGCATGACGTCGGACTCGCTGATCGCGCCCACGCCGCCGTGGAGAACATGGACGTTCACCTCGTCGTTGGACAGCTTTTCCAGTGAGGCCTTCAACGCCTCCACACTGCCCTGGACGTCGGCCTTGATAATCAGGGCCAATTCCTTGCGCTCGCCGGCCTGAATCTGATCAAACAGGTTTTCCAGCGAGACTTTTTCCACCACGCCGGAGATTTTAGCCCGCTCGTCGGCCTTGCGCTGGTCCACCAGCTCCCGGGCCATACGCTCGTCCGCCACAGCGAAGAAGGTACTGCCGGCGGTGGGGGCCTCGCTGAGGCCCGCGATTTCTACGGGGACGGAGGGACCGGCCTGGGTGAGGCGGTTGCCCTTATAATCCAGCATGGTGCGCACCCGGCCCACGGCGGTGCCGGCGATGATGACATCGCCTTGATGCAGCGTGCCGTTTTGGACCAAAAGCGTTGCCACAGGGCCGCGGCCCTTGTCCAGACGGGCCTCGATGACAGTGCCCTGACCGGCCCGGTTGGGGTTGGCCTTTAGTTCGCTGATTTCCGCGGTGAGGGTGACCATTTCCAGCAGGTTTTCAATGCCGATTTTCTGCTTGGCGGAAATTTTGCAGCAGATGGTTTCGCCGCCCCACTCCTCGGAGACAAGGCCGTATTCCGTGAGCTGCTGCATGACCTTTTCCGGGTTGGCGCTGGGCCGGTCAATTTTATTGATGGCGACGATGATGGGGATACCCGCCGCCTTGGCATGGTTGATGGATTCCACGGTCTGGGGCATAATGCCGTCGTCCGCCGCCACCACCAGAATGGCAATAT
>JAVVPH010000340.1:0-1508 GCA_036655835.1 Oscillibacter sp. | reverse complement strand
AGCTGCTGGAATTTTCCCGCATTGAGGACGGCCGCTTTACCCTCTCCATCGAACCCATGGACATCAAGGCTGAGCTGGAGGACGCGGTGTACACCTACCGGGAGTTTTTCCGCCGGGAGGGCATCACCCTCACCCACCAGGACTGTGAGGAGGAGTTCCCGCCCATGGAGGGGGACCCGGAGCGGCTGCGGCAGGTGTTCTGCAACCTTTTGGACAACGCCGCCAAGCACGGCGGTGCCGGCAAACGGATTGACACCTCCATCCACAAGGAAGAAAACGAGGCGGTGATTCAAATCCGGGACTACGGCCCCGGTATCCCCGAGGAGGAATTGCCCCACGTGAAGTATAAATTCTATAAGGGCAGCTCCAAGGCCCGGGGCTCCGGCATCGGCCTGGCCGTCTGCGAGGAGATTATCACCCGCCACGACGGCACCCTGGTGCTCTCCAACGCGGAGGGCGGCGGCTGTCTTGTGACCATCCGCCTCAAGTGCAAACCCCAGTAGGATGCGGGAAGAACACAAGTTCTAGTTTCTCTTGCAATTTGTGTTCCCATCTGCTACAATCATGGCAGCCCCATCTTGACTTTATGTATGAAGGAGACCCCAAATGTCAAACGAAAAAGAACCCTCAGCTTGTCCCGCATTTAAGACCATGTGCGGCGGGCAGGCGCTGATTGAAGGCATTATGATGCGCGGCCCGGAAAAGCAGGCCATCGTCGTCCGCAAGCCGGACGGCAGCTTAGAAGTGAAGGAAGAACCCCTCAAGCTGGTGAAGGACAGGCACCCGATTTTGGGGGTACCCTTTATCCGCGGCGCGGTGAATTTTATCGACGCCAACGTCAAGGGCGTGAAGGCACTGATGTACTCGGCGGAATTTTACCCCGAGGAGGACGAGCCGGAGGAACCCTCCAAGTTTGACGTGTTTTTGGAAAAGCACTTCGGCAACGAGAAGGCCGCCAGCGTGGTGGTGGCACTGGCTGTCGCCATGGGCCTGGCCTTTTCCATCGGCCTGTTTTTCATCCTGCCCACCCTGCTCACCAGCCTCATTTCCCCCTTCGTCTCCAATAACCTCCTCCGCAACCTCATTGAGGGCGGCATTCGGATATTGATTTTCCTCACCTATCTGATTCTCTGCTCCCGACTGAAGGACATCCGCCGTGTGTTTGCCTACCACGGCGCGGAGCATAAAACCATTTTCTGCTATGAGCGCGGCCTGCCCCTGACGGTGGAAAACGTCCGCAAGATGCCCAAGCACCATCCCCGCTGCGGCACCAGCTTTCTGTTCGTCATTATGATTGTCTCCATTTTGGTGTACGCCCTAGTGGGCTTTTCCTGGGAAAACCCCGCCCTGCGCCTGGTGGTCCGCCTGCTGCTGCTGCCGGTGATTGTGGGCATTACGTATGAGATTAACCGCTTTGTGGGCCGCCATGACAACCTGCTCACCAAGATTATCACGGCCCCCGGCCTGTGGCTGCAAAACTGGACCACCAACGAGCCGGACGACTCCAT
>JAVVPH010000339.1:0-1526 GCA_036655835.1 Oscillibacter sp. | reverse complement strand
GCCAAAGGCCTTGAAGAGCACGCATTTGCCCTCCATCACCGGCATACCGGCCTCGGGGCCGATGTCCCCCAGACCCAGCACGGCGGAGCCGTCCGTGACCACCGCCACGGTGTTCCAGCGGCGGGTGAGGTCATAGGACAAATCCACATTTTTTTGAATTTCCAAACAGGGCTGTGCCACGCCGGGGGTGTAGGCCAGGGACAGGGCCTCCTTGGAGTCCACCGCCGCCCGGGGGGTGATTTCCAGCTTGCCCTTCCATTCGTAGTGCAGCCGCAGAGATTCCTTCGCGTAATCCATGTCAATGTTCCTCCTTATAATGGTAGCTGAGCGCCGTGGCGCAGGGCCTTGACCACCGGCAGCTCCTCCCCGGTGAGAAAGCGAATCAGCGCGCCGCCGCCGGTGCAGATATAGTCAATTTTTTCGCTGACGCGGTACTGGTTGCAGGCGGTGACGCTGTCCCCGCCCCCCACCACGGTGTAGGCCTTGGTTTCCGCCAGCGCGGTCCAGACGGCCTGGGTTCCGCTCTCGCTCTCCCGCTGTTCAAACACGCCCATGGGCCCGTTGACAAACACGGTGGACGCGGCGGCCAGCAGGCCCTCATACCGGGCGATGGTCCGGCTTCCGATGTCCACCAAGCCGCCGGGGGCGGGGAGGTCGGCCACGGCACATTCCCGGCGTGTCCCCGCCTCCACATAGGCCAGGTCCTCCGGCAGTAAAATTTTTGACCCGTATTGGTCCAAAAGGCCCTTTGCCGTGGGAATCAAATCGGCATAGCCCTTTTTCACGATGAAGTCCATGGAGGCCTGCCCCAAGTCGACGCCCTTTGCCGCCAATAAAAGGTTGCCCACCAGACCGCCGGTGAGAACCTGGTCCGCGATGCCCTGGCCCAGAGCCGCCGACATCATGAGAAACGCGTCGGAGATTTTGGCTCCGCCCAGTACGAATACGCAGGGCCGCCGGGGCGCTTCCATCAACTCGGAGAGGACGCAGTATTCCGTTTCAAACAGCCGCCCCATGGCGGAGGGGAGTACCTGCTCAAACCCGCAGAGGGAGGGCTGGTCCCGGTGGGCGGCGGCAAAGGCGTCGCAGACGTAGAGCTCCGCCAGCGGGGCCAGCTTCCGCACCACCAGTGTCTGGGCCTGCTGTGGGTGGGTGAGGTGCAGATGCCGCTCAAAAAGCGTCTGCTCCTCCGCCATAAACCGCACGTTGTCCAGCAGGAGAATTTCCCCGTTTTGCAGGGCGGCGATGGCCGCCTGGGCGGCGGGGCCGCACACGTCCTCCACAAATTGAACCTCCCGGCCCAGTAGCTGGGACAGCACCGCCCTGTGGGGCCGGGTGGTGTAAAAATTTTCGTATTCAATGTCGCTGCCCTGATGGGCCAGCACCACCACCCTCGCGCCGCCCTCCGCCAGCTCCCGGAGGGTGGGCACGCAGGCCCTGATGCGGGAGCTGTCCAACAGCACTCCGGTTTCCCGGTCCACCGGCTGGTTGATATCGACGCGGCACAGCACGGTTTTGCCGGAAAA
>JAVVPH010000338.1:0-1538 GCA_036655835.1 Oscillibacter sp. | reverse complement strand
CCGGGCGGTTGGCGTTGACCACGAAGAGAAGCTGGTAATCCTCCTCCGCAATTTTGGGCTGGAATCTGGCCAGCACCCGGGCGCCCACCCGGTCACCGCCCAAATCCAACACGCCCCGGACGGAGCGGTTTTCCAGAACCGTCAGCAAATCCGCCGGCAGAGCCGGCACATCCGCGTCGGTGCAGGCCTGGGATGAGGAGATGAGGCGGATACCCGCGTTCTCCAGCAAATCCCGCCGCTCCCGAGAGCGGAAATAGGGGTTGACAATGTCCAAATCGGCCAGCATCACCGGCTCTCCGGCCTCCGCCAGTCCCAGGGCCAGATTCACGGCAAACTCCGTCTTTCCGGTGCCGTAGTGCCCGGTGACAATGGTGAGCCGATGGGTAAAAAGTTGCGTTGCCAGTGTATTCAAAGCGGGCCTCCTTACAAAAAACAGGAAACGGGGTTGTATTATTTTAACGCCTGTTGTATGATGTCATTGTACTTGAAAAGAGGAATGATGTCAAGGAACAAACTGTGTTGCTTTTGCACAGAAAAACGCCTCAATTTTGCACGCCTCGGCAGTTTCAAATGGGAAAAAATCGCCCCGGCCCACTGCGCAGCCCTCTGACGGCGGCTTTGGGAGAGAGACAGGCGGAGCGCCACTGAGATATTTAAGGAGAGAACACACATGGCAGAGGGAAAACGGGTGAAGCTGTCAGAGCAGACGGCGGACCGACTGTACGAAATGATTGCCGAGGAGGAGCGCTACGCCCCCGGCGGCAAGCTGCCCAACGAAAACGACCTCAGCGAGCTGCTGGCGGTGAGCCGCACCACCCTGCGGGAGGCCATTTCGTTTTTGGCGGCCCAGGGAGTGCTGGAAATTCAGCGGGGCAAGGGGACCTTTGTGGCCCGGCAGCTGCCTGTGGGCGGACTGGATTTAAAGTCCCTGTCCACCCTCCACGCCCGGGTGCGGGCCAAGGATTTGTTTGAGATGCGGCTGATTTTTGAGCCGGCCACCGTGGCCCTGGCCTGTCAGCGGGCCAGCGACGAGGAGCTGCGCCAGATTTCCAAAAAGGCGGAGCGGGTGGAGCGCATCGCGCTGGAGGGCGGGGACTGGCCCCTGGCGGACCAGGAGCTGCACTGGGCCATTATCAAGGCGTCTCACAACGAGTATATGCGGCGGCTGTACCCGATTATCAACAGTGCCGTCAACGAAATTTTGCAGATTTCCCAAAACCGTCAGCATATGCAAAATATTGCCCTGGAGGACAACCGCATTATTCTGGATTTTCTCCTCCAGCGGGACGAGGTGGGTGCCCGCCACGCCATGAGTATTCATATTAAACACCTGATTAACACCCTTCACGCCGGATGATGAGGACGGCGGCGGGGCGGCAGGGTCTTTTCGGACCGCCGCCCCGCCGCCGCTTTTTGCTGCGGTAAAATGGACAGGCGCAACACGGCGAGGGGGGTGCTTGCCGCTTGCGCTTTTTCGCAAAAAGGAGGGCCTGACCGGGTGTCTTAACGCCGTTTTGACGGACTTGAAAAAATCGCAT
>JAVVPH010000337.1:0-1622 GCA_036655835.1 Oscillibacter sp. | reverse complement strand
AGGCCAGCTTGGTATAGGCTCCCGCCCAATAGTCCGGGCTGTTGATTACGCCGGCGTCCGTCAGCACATTGAGGGCGGCGGCAACGGTTGTAATGCTCTTGCCTCCGGCGTTGGTTTTAATCCGTGTGGCCATGTTCAGGATCAGCCCGTCCAGGCTCTTAACGTCCTTATAGTGGGCGATCCAATAGCCCGGTGTGTCCATCACGCCCACGGCGGCCAGTCGCTCGGTGGCGTCCCGGATCACTTCCTCGGTCATGCCGGCCACCAGTGCCAGCTCCAAATCCATGGTGTACCCGCTTCCGACGTGGTGGGTCACTTTGTCGATGTAATACTTGCCGGACAATTTCCCCAACCCCACCACCGTGACGCACTGGGCGGCAGTAAAAAACGCGTTGCCGGTCATGGTGACGGACAAGGTGGTCCCGGCGTGGTTTGCGTCATTCACGGCGGCGCGGATCTTCCGCTCTGCGTCCGCTTTGCTGTCCGCCTTGCCGGATTGCTTTAGGATCCTGGTGCCGGTGCCCACGGTGGCCTTTAATTCTTCCTCGGTTTTGGGGCTGGTATAGGTGTACTCACCGCCGGTATAGGTGCCGTTTAGGGTTTGGTGCCAGCCAAACGCCGTGATCATCGTCTCCTTGACGGTGGCCACGGGTGGCATTTTTTTGTAGGCCTCCCGGTCAAAAACGACAATCTTTTGGGCGTAGACTTTCATGGAATATCCGTAGGTTTTGCACAGGCCGGCGAAGAAATCACAATCCGTCTGCTCTGACTGTTCAATGCTTGCCAGCACAAACGGGGTGCCGGGCACGTCCCACACCAGGGTAATGCCCGCTCGCTTTGCAATCTCTTTTCCAATTTCCTGGATCGTGGCCTTTTCCCACGTTTTTGTCCGCTCGGTCGCCCGAAAACCGCCGTCTGCCGGCACTGATACGCCGGACAAGGTGCCCGTGACCGGCCACCCGCCAAAAGAAAAATCGTCTAGGATGAAAAACCCGCAGGGCATTGTCCGATTATCGCCCTCTTGGTTCCAGTCCGTCACGCGGATGGCGGCGGTCATGGTGTCCCCCCGCCGGGGTAGCCACGCCACCGTCCACTGGCGATCCCTGTCGTGGATGGCAATATCCAGGCTGTCCGCCTCGCCGCTGGCGGGATCCGTGTATACAATTTCATCCTTGTACGGGATCATTTTTGAGGTGACGGCAGCACCGTTATAGGTCAGCTCTACCTCTGCTTTTCTTGTGTTCATGCCTCTGCCCTCCAAATGGGCAGGCCTGTTTTTGTGATGTTTTCCGGCGGCTCCGGGGTTTGGAGAATGACGCCCTGCCCAAATACAAAGGTGTCAAGCTGCGGGTAATTGTTTTGCATTAACCAGCCGGTATATTTCACATCGCCATACACCCGGTATGCGATGGCGTCCCAGGCGTCCCCCTGCTGGGTGGTATAGGTTCTTTCCATGGTGTGCCCTCCTTATGCCGGGTGAAAACTCTTGCGGCGTTCCTCTGCCTTTAGCTGGCGATACATACGCTTGAATTCCTCGAAACTGGTCTGCATGGCCGCCTCTACCTCTGTCTTGTCCGCCGGTCCCGCAAAGTGTAGCACCGGGGCGAATACGATCCCGCCGT
>JAVVPH010000336.1:0-1644 GCA_036655835.1 Oscillibacter sp. | reverse complement strand
AATGCGGTGTATCCCCCGGATACACCGCGTTTTTCCTGCTCGGACCCAGGGCGAATACGGTCACAAGTGCCCGCGGTTTATGATGCAAAATTCAAAAAATATAACATGACGTAGTCCCGGGACTGTGGTATGATGAGGTTGACGAAAAACCAACGAGGGAAAGGCGGGAAGGCAATGCGGCAATTGTTATATGCTGAAATCAATGTTTTTTGCATTCTCATTTTGTTGCTGCTCCTGTCAAGAGTGCTGAAAAGCGCGGATTTGCAAAACAATCAGCGGCTGTTTATCGGCGTGCTGGTGAGTAATATTCTGACCTTTCTGACTGATTTAATCTGGATATTTATGGATTCCGGCCTGCTGCGCCTGTCCGCTCTGGCAAATTTTTCTATCAACGGATTGTATTATGTGCAGATGGGCATTTCGGCGCTTTGCTGGTTCACCTACTCCGAAAGCGTGCAAAACCCCAAAATTGCCCAAAACAGGACCTTTCAAATTCTCAGCGTGTTGCCCGTAGTGCTGCTGACAGGCATGGTGGTGCTGTCCTACCGCACGGGGTGGCTGTTTTACTTGGATGAGAACAACAACTATTACCGGGGGAAGCTCTATGGTCTGCAAATGCTGGTGGTGTACGGATATATTGTGGTGACGGCCCTCCACGCGCTTCACAAGGCGATGAATAAGCAGAACGGCGTCAATCGGGCGCAGTATGTCACGCTGGCCTCCTTCGCGGTGTTTCCCCTGCTGTTTGGCACCTTGCAGCAGCTGCTGCCGGGGACGCCGCTGACCTGCGTGGGCGTCACCCTTTCCCTGCTGTGGATCTTTATAGATTTCAAGGAGCAGCAAATTTCCATTGACCCGCTCACCCAGTTAAACAACCGAAGCCAACTGCTGAAATATTTATCCGGCCGATTGAAGCGCCCGGTTGACAACCAAAAGCTGTTTCTTTTGATGCTGGATGTGGATGCCTTCAAAAAAATCAACGACCAGTTTGGCCATGTGGAGGGGGACAGCGCCCTTGTCCGGGTGGCCAACGTGCTCAAGGAGAGCTGCAGTGACCGCAACGGCTTTGTCTGCCGATACGGCGGGGATGAGTTTATCATCATCACCGAGGCGGAAAACCGCGGGGAAATTGAGCTGCTTTGCTACCGTGTTGACACCGCCTTGGCGGCAGCCACGCTTGCGGACCAGACCCCCTACAAGCTACAGCTCAGCATCGGCTACGCGGAGTATAGCGATGACATGAACTCCGTGCAGGACTTAATTCGCAAAGCGGATGAGGCACTTTATCACAGAAAGAAAGCGCGAACCTATGTCCAGTGAATCCAGACAAGGGGCCAATCGCGTTTGCCCAGGCGGTCAAATTGAAATTGGTAGGCATTGTGAAGAAAACGCTGGATCAGGGAGGACGGTGTGATGGCGAAAAGACATCAAATCTAATCGCCCGGCTGGCACCCTATTTGGACAAGGCACCACGCAATGCGGCTCGGGTAGAAGCGTACCACGTCGAAAATGATGCGGCTTTGCCATTCCACCTGACCGTAAATCCGTTTACAGATGTGTACCGGCTTGAGGAATGCCTGCGGTAACAACAAGATATGCATGATTTCCGTTTCTGAAATTGACAGAATCGACAGGATGTGCTAA
>JAVVPH010000335.1:0-1647 GCA_036655835.1 Oscillibacter sp. | reverse complement strand
CAGCAGCACCGTTTTTGGCGGGTTCACGTAGCCTAAAAAAACCCGGCGCACCGCCGCTTGGTTTTCCGCCCCCAGGGCGGCGGGGATTTGATTGGTGGATTGCAATGTAAAGCCCTTGTCCGCCAGAGCCGCGTCCCGCACAATCAGAGCCGCCACCCCCTTTTGACTGCGGGCCACCGCCGTGGCAGCCGCCTCTTTAAAGGCCACATTTACGCTGGGCATTGTCAACGTACTCATATGTTTCTATCCTCCTTCGGTATTGTTTGTAAATCCAGAGTCTGCATTATGGGCAGCAGCTCTGCCGGGCTGAATTCCGCCCGGTTCATGGCGAGGGTCAGCTCCACAATCACCTCTGCGCAGTCGTTCATGCTGTTGCCCGATTGACAGCGTGTCACCCGGGGGGCACGGCCGCCCACCTTCAAATAGCCCTCCGCAAAGGCACCCAGTACCAGCATGGCCCGGGCGTCCAGGGCGGGGAAGTGGGAGTTGTGGACCTCATCCACCGCCACAAAGGTGGTGAGCTTGTAGGTAAAGCGGAATTCCACCGCCCCGCAGCTCCAATTTCCGTCCATGGCGATGCCCTGCAGCTCCAAAAGGTTGCTGGGCCGGATAAAATCCCGGGGTGCCAAATTTTCATACAGCGGCTCTCCGGGGAATACCGCCCCGATTTTTGCCCCCAGTGCCGCCGATATCTGCGCCGGTGTGATCATTTCAGCTGTTCCTCCAATTCCCGTATCAGCGCTTTGGCCTCCTGGGCGGCGATGGCCTCCACCCGCTCCGCCGTGGCCTGATAAAAGTGATAGCCCGGTACCCGGGCCATGGTCCCCCGGGGCTGATACCGCTCCGTGCGTCCCGAGGGTCCCCGTACCCGGTGTCCGCTGGTTAGAAAATTGGTCAAGGCCCCGGCATTGAGCCGTTGGCGGTGATTTCCCCCCGCCGCCACCTCCACAGAATCCGCCCGAATCGCCACATAGCCCCCTCCGGAGCCCAGGTGTGGATTCTGCCAGGCCGCCACCCGCCCCCGGGAGTCGTGGAGCCCCGAGGACCCGATGGCCCCCTGCAGCTCCTCCTGCATCCGGTTTCCAACCCGCCGGAGCATTTCCTCCTTCATGCCGGGCACGCGGGCAAGGGTCTCCCCCCATTGGCTCCAAAATCCCGCCCACGCCGTGGCTTCCAAAAAATGCTCCTGCATCAGCAGTCCTCCCTCCGCCGGATCTCATACTCGTTTTTCCAGGGGTCCAATTCATGGGCCGTCAGTACCATGTAAATTTTGCCGTCGGCCTCCACCCAGGACCCGGGGGCGAGAACGATCCCCTTGGGGGTCACCAACACAAAGATGGTTGTCACAACCGCCAGGGGTTCCAGCTGCTCATGCCTCATATATTTTTCCGTCAGAATCCCGGGGAAGAGACAGCCCTTGGGTGTCTTGTCCCAGTCCTTTTGGCAGGCCACCGGCTCCGATAGTGCCGCCTTCACCTCCATCAATCCGGTGCCGTCCGCCGTGATGGAGGTCACAAGGCCGTGCTGTCCCCGCCATAAAAGTGCGTGGTGTAAGCTTAGGCGCTTATTTTCCCGCAGCGTGAATATCACGCCCCGGGTGCCGATGCCCACGGAGGAGAACAGGTTCGTCCGCGAATCCGTTTTTAC
>JAVVPH010000334.1:0-1677 GCA_036655835.1 Oscillibacter sp. | reverse complement strand
AAAGAGGAGTTTCTGGTGGAGGCCAACCTGCACCGGGACCACCCGAACGCCGCCGATACCTACGACGCCCTGGCGGAACTGGTGGCAGAGAAAAAACTGTCCCCCGGTAGCGTTTACGGCTACGCGCGTTTTGGATGGTGCCTGAACAACCCGGAGGCCGTGGCAGCCTACCAGACGGACCGGGAACGGTGGAGTGTGAACAACTGCGACACCGAGATCACCACCGAGCGGGCCGTGGTGGAAGTCAACCAGGAATGGGGTTTTGAGGCCAGCCGGGTCAAAATCCTGGACACCCCCTATTACGAAAGCACAGACTGGAATTGGATCCGCTTTGACTGTGCGGGCATGTCCTGGCTGATGTGCAACGGGTCACTATACCAGGTTTACCACTAAGGAGGTCCGGCCATGAACGCATGTAACGCGATTACGTTTGAACTTGCCGCAGTGCCGCGGGAGGTGCGGGACGATCTGGCCCGCCCTCTTGCCCTGGCGGTGGATGCGTATTTCCGGCAGCCGGGCGTTGAGGAAAAATTCCAAGCCTGGCTTGTGGGGTACAAAAAGCGCCAGTATGTCAGAGAAAGAGAGGCGGCACAGGCATGAAACGTAAAGAAATCAAGTTCCGGCAGTTCGGAAATGAGTATGAGGGCCGCCAAAACGGCGTACTCTACCGGATTTTTGGAGAACTGGCAACAAGCGGCGGCCCAAAGTACACCGTCCTGATTACGGAGGACAAGCTGCAAGGGCACAAAATCTCCACCGCCGGCCACCGCATTTTCACCATGGAGGGTGCAAAGGAGTTTTGCCAGCAGATTGCCGCCGGGGAAATCGACCTGGAGGAACTGCGGGCAATGTATGACGCAGAGAACGCAGCCAAGGAACGAGAGGCGATCCGTAAGGCTACCGAGCAGGCAAAGGCTTTCCGGGACAAGCTGGAGGCCGTCGGCATTTCCTACATGACCATGCTGGAACTGGAGGCCCTGCGCGGAAACCTGGGCAGCATTGGCCACAACATCCTGATCGGCTGGGAACGCGGGGAGGGGCTGCCAAATGGGTGAGGATAGCAAAACCGGGGAAATGACGGTCTACAAGGACGGCCAGCCGGTTCAAATCGCCGGGGGAGACCTGCCGGAGATCACCATGCCGGAGGTTTCGGCGGGCATATCGGTTGAGCAACTGACGCAGGCCATGGCCTCCATGACTGCCATCTGGGAGGGCATCACGGTGACGATCAGCGACGCGGCGGAGGGCCTGCGGGAGTTTTTTACCGCGGTGGCCAGGAGGCTGGAACTAAAGGTTGCCATTCGCTGGGCGGAGATTTACAACCCGCGCCTGGTTCATTTCTACCGCCACACAAAAAAAGGCCGGACCCGCAAGAAGTACGCCAAGCGGATCCTGGCCTGGTATCGGGAGGAGGCCCGGCAGAATGTTGAGACTGAAAGCGAATAAAACCAGCCTTTACAAGCTGGTAGCAGCCTATGTACCAATGCCGATTATGAAGTGGGCACGGTTCCGCAAGGTGCCGCGTTCCCCGGACTATTTCCTGGATTGGCACCAGGAAAACGGCTATGCCCAGGCGTTTTTCTCCACATGCATGGGCCGCCCTATGCTGTCCGTAACGGTCAGGGACATTGACGGCCACCAGGTTTCCCGTGACGTTTTCCGCCCTACGCTGGCAGA
>JAVVPH010000333.1:0-1685 GCA_036655835.1 Oscillibacter sp. | reverse complement strand
GCAGGTGGTTTTCTTTTATCCTTTTTTGGGCATGAACTCCTCCAGCATGTCCCACACGTCGCTCATGTGTTCCTGGCTTGTGATCTTAAACCGGCCCGGTTTGCTCTCCACCGGCTCCACCGCAAAGGACAGGGAGGCGGCCACGCATTTGGGTACGCCCCGCAGTTTGGCCAGCTGCGCGGTATAACTGGCCTTGTCTGCCTGGTAGGCTATAAACTCCTGGAACTCCTCGGCGGTCATTTTTACGTTGATTTCCATAGTGCCCTCCACACGCCGCTTGCGCGGCTGGATATATTTGGATATTTATAGATTAGATGTCAAAGCCGGGCGCCACGCCGCAGGAATAGTACGCGTTGGTGCCGGTGGCGCTGCCGTCGGTGCTGACGCGGCAGAAAGCGGCGCTGCTGCTGGCATAGACGGACCGGCAGTAATAGGGCGTTGTGCCATAGCCACGGCGTTCCTTTACGCGGCCCCGCTCGGTTTCAAAGATCGGTAACTGGAAATCGTCCGGGCCGTCCACGGCTCCGTGCTGCCAACTCTGATCCCCACGGCCAAACATGTCCGTTTCGGACGGCAGCCACAGGGGATCCTCGTAGACCACCGTTTTCCCGTCCAGCACCTCGGTGATCTTGCGGGGTCGAATGACGGCGCGGAGGTCGGCAGGGAGGCGCGGTAAAATGTCCTCCAGGACGTGGCGGCGGCCCTCGCTGGCTTGGTAACCGCCCTTGTTGGTCCATTCCTTATTCATCTGGTGCGGGTCGTCCAGGCAATCCTTGAACGCAAACCGGACGCCGGCGGGCGTGGTTTCCGTAGCGGGCAAGAACGCGCCCACCTCCACGTTGGCCGTTTCTCCACCCTCCAGAATGATGGTAATTTCATCATGGAGGCCCAGGTGGTTGGCCGCGGTGCCATCCGCTGCCATGGCTTTCAGTTGCTCCCAGGTGATTTCCTTTTCAATGCTCTGCTTGATCTTCATGGTCATTTCCTCCTTATATAAATAGGTGTTGCTATTATTTCAGATGGCCTTGATCCGATCTATGGCCATATTCCGATATTCTGGCTTTATCTCGACACCGACAAAATCCCGTTGCAGGCGCTTGGCCACCGCACCGGTGGTTCCGCTCCCTGTGAACGGGTCCAGGACGGTCCCGCCGGCAGGGCACCCGGCCAAAACGCACGGCTCCACCAGCTTTTCCGGGAAAACAGCAAAATGAGCGCCCCGAAATCCACTTGTGCTTACGGTCCATACGTCCCGCTTGTTTCGCCTGCCGGTCTGGTTCGCGTGATTTCCATGGCTTTCCCGCTTCACCGCTGCGCTGTTGTCAAACGCCCGCCCGCCGGTATATGCTCCTCCGCCTCGAAATGATCTTGAATTTCCTTTTGTTGATAAAACCGGTTCGCTGATTGCTGCCGCGTCGAAGTAATACCGCTCTGACTTTGAAAGCAAAAAGACATATTCGTGGCTCTTGGTGCAGCGATCCCGGACGCTCTCCGGCATGGGGTTGGATTTGTTCCATATAATATCCTGTCGTAAATACCACCCATCAGCCTGCAGGGCAAAGGCCAGCCGCCACGGAACCCCGATCAGATCCTTGTACTTATACCCGCTTGGCGTATGCTTTGCGGTGTGACCGCAGGAATTACGGGTGTTTGTCGGCGGCTGCCGGCCCGATCTGGTGGCGTAG
>JAVVPH010000332.1:0-1701 GCA_036655835.1 Oscillibacter sp. | reverse complement strand
CCCAATCCCTGGATACGGGTGGCGGCGGGAGGACTGGCGGTCATCGCGCTGACGCAGCTGTTGGGCACCACGGACTATAACGGCGCGGGGATGGAGTCCATTCTCCGGGCGGTGGAGGGCGGTCAGGCCTATCCGGCGGCCTTTGCGCTGAAAATTTTATTCACCGCCGTCACCCTCTCCGCCGGGTTCAAGGGCGGCGAGGTGGTGCCGTCGTTTTTCATCGGGGCGACCTTTGGCTGCGTCATGGGCCCGCTGTTGGGCCTGCCGGCGGAGTTTTCCGCCGCCATCGGCCTGGTGTCGGTGTTCTGCGGCGCGGTGAACTGCCCGGTGGCCTCCATTTTTCTGGCCCTGGAGCTGTTTGGCGACGGGGGACTGCTGTATTTTGCCATGGCCTGCGGCATCAGCTATATGCTCTCGGGGTACAATGGACTGTATTCCAGCCAGACCATTCTCTATTCCAAGCTGAAAGCCCAGTATATCAACGTCCACACCAACCATCACCACGCCGGGGACGCCACGGAGGAACCGGACTGGGAATAATCCCGCCTGCATTGGCAAAAACTCCTTCTGCATCGTAAACGAGATGCGGAAGGAGTTTTTTGATGGAAATATTTGCCGACCTGGGGGGAACGGTGCTGACCACCCTGCTCTCCATTGTGACTTTGTTTCTGCTGACCAAGCTGATGGGCTGCAAGCAGTTGTCCCAGATGACCATGTACGACTACATCGTGGGCATTACCATCGGCTCCGTGGCGGCGGAGCTGGCTACGGAGCTGGAAAATCCCGTTCGCCCCTTGACGGCGATGCTGCTGTACGGCTTGGTGGCGGTGGGGGTGTCCGTTTTGACCAACAAGTCCTTGAAGCTCCGGGGCATCATCACGGGGAAACCCTTGGTACTGCTGGACGACGGCGTATTATACCGGGAAAATTTGAAGAAGGCCCGGCTGGACCTCAACGAGTTTTTGACCTATTGCCGGATGAGCGGCTATTTCGACCTCACCCAAATTCAGACGGCGGTGCTGGAACACAACGGCATTGTCAGCTTCCTGCCTCGGGAGGAAAACCGCCCCGCCACGCCTGGGGATTTGGATTTAAAGCCCCGACAGACGAAGGTGCCGCTTCCCCTGATTATGGATGGACAACTGCTGCGGGAGAATCTCCAGGCGGCGGGAAAGGAGCCGGCCTGGGTCCGGCGCTATCTCATCGGGCAGGGCCTGCGGGACGAGACGGAGGTACTGCTGGCGCTGTGGGACGGCGGGACGAAGCTGCACATCTTTCCCCTGGGGGCGGAAAAACCGCAAGAGCGGGAGACGTGACGCATAGACTGGCCTTGGGTGATGGAAATGAACCGCTGCGAACCTCTGGTCCTGACAACGGCGCTGAACACCTTGGCGCTGTCCCTGTCCGGCGTTTTAAACGATGAGGAATTGAATCTCATGGCGGCGGCGCTGGTGCAGCTGGGGGATACCATGGCCACCATCGCCGCCCAGCGGGCAGTGGCTGCCGCGCAGGATAAAGCGCCGGTCTGACGACCGGCGCTCAGCGTGTCGAAAAAGCCTTTTCGACACGCTGAGCCCAGTTTTTGAAACCCGTGAAAAGTTTCAAAAACTGATGATTGAAAAACGAAAGGAACCCTTCCTGGGTTCCTTTCGTAACTATCTTCCTTCCCGTTTTCTGAGATTGCAGGGTTTATTGACAGTC
>JAVVPH010000331.1:0-1707 GCA_036655835.1 Oscillibacter sp. | reverse complement strand
ACCGTGCCCAAAAAGCACAGGGGAATCCGCAGGCGAATGACCCCCCGGGCCACCAGATAGAGCCCGCCCAAAATCAGGGCGAAGGCGGCAATTTCCCCCAGCGAACCGCCCCGCTGGCCCAAAAACATCTCCCGCAGGGAGACCCCTTGGGGGAGGGCGCCGCCGTGGAGAAAGGACAGGGGCGTGGGGGCGGAAACGGTGTCCACCCCGCCCAGCGGCGCCCAGTGCTCCACGCCGGTGGCCCCGAAGGTGCTCATCACCGCCGGAAAGGAAAAGAGGCACAGTCTGCCCAGCAGGGCGGGATTGAGGAAGTTTTTCCCCAGTCCGCCAAAAATCTGCTTCACCACCACGATGGCAAAGCCCCCCGCCAGCGCCGCCAGATACCAAGGTGTGGTCACCGGCAGACACATGGCCAAAAGCCCGCCGGTGACGGCGGCGGACAAATCCCCCACGCTGCCGGGCAGGTGGAGGAGTTTGCGGTATAAATACTCGCTCAAAACGCAGCTGGCCACCGTGACGCAGACCAAAAGCAGCGCCCGTGGCCCGAAAAAGTAAACCGACACGCAGAGGGCGGGCACCAGCGCGAAAAGGACGTCCAGCATCATGCCCCTCACGGAATTGCTTGTCCCGATATGGGGCGCGGAGGCCACCGACAGGGTGCGCCGTCTGCTGTTCTCGTTGTTCACGGCTCCCCCGCCTCCTTTTCCTTTTCCCGCAAAAATTCCTTGGCGCCCCGAACGCTCTCCGTCAGCGGCACATGGCCCGGGCAGACGTAGCTACACGCGCCGCAGCCCATGCAGTCTGTGGGGTGGAGGGCGGGCAGCTCCTCAAAGCGCCCCATGCTCCAAGCCTCGCAGATGGCCAAGGGCAGCAGCTTCATGGGGCAGGCCGCCACGCATTTCCCGCAGCGGATGCAGATAGGCTCCCGCCGCAGGGCGGGGAGATAGTCCCCGTGCCGCAGCAGAACAAGGCTGTTCACGCCGGCAGTCACCGGCGCGGATAAATCCATCTGGGCCGTCCCCATCATGGGGCCACCCACCAAAAGTCGGGCCGGACCGCCTGTCCCCCGCAGCTCCTCCCCCACGCCCTCTGTCAAAAATTCCAGAGGCGTACCCAAGGGCACCCGCAGGTTTTTCGGCGCTGCCGCCGCCGAGCCGGTGAGGGTGACAATCCGCTCTGTCAGCGGTTTCCCCCACTCCACCGCGTCGAAAATCGCCGCCGCCGTGGCCACGTTAAAGACAACGCACCCCACGTCGCCCGGTCTGCCGTCCGGGGGGATTTGTCGGCCTGTGAGCCGCTGAATGAGCTGCTTTTCAGACCCTTGGGGGTACTTCACCCGCAGGGTTTTGACGGAAATATCCCCGCCCCGCAGAGGGAGGAGATTTTCCAGCGCGGCAACGCCGCTTGTCTTGTCGCCGCCAACGGCGATGGTGCAGTGGTGAAGGCCCAGCGCACCCATTAAAATCCGACTGCCGCCGATGATTTTTTCCGGCGCCTCTACCAGCAGCCGCCCGTCCGCCGTGCAGTAGGGCTCGCACTCAATGCCGTTCAAAATCAGGGTGTCCGCCTTGCCCACTGCCGCCAAAAGCTTGGCCCCCGTGGGATAGCCCGCGCCACCCATGCCCACAATGCCCGCCTCACTCAAAAGGGCGGCCAGCTGCTGCGCGGTCATATGTTCTCTGTCGTCCGGTCGCTTCATGGTGGGGA
>JAVVPH010000330.1:0-1716 GCA_036655835.1 Oscillibacter sp. | reverse complement strand
GGGGACAACTACATCAGGCCCCAGGACGGCACGGAGGACAAAATCGGCCACGGCACCGCCATCGCGGGGATTCTGGTGGGCTCCGACGCGGCGGGCGTGCCCGGCATCTGCCCCGAGGCGCAGCTGGTGCCCCTGGTCTATTACAGCCAGGACGAGGGGGGCAAAACCGTCAAGGGCAATACCGCCATGGTGGCCCAAATGCTGTTTGACGCAGTGGATGTTTACGGCTGCCGCGTCATCAATCTCAGCTCCGGGGCCATCAGTGACACCGAGTCCCTCCGGGCGGCCACGGCCTACGCCGCAGAAAAAAACGCCCTCCTGGTCACCTGCGCCGGAAACGACAATCTGGACCACCCCACGGCGCGGTACTACCCCGCCGCCTACGACACTGCGCTCACCGTGGGCGCGGTGAATAGGAACGGCACGGTTTCTTCCTTTTCCCAGCGCAACGACACCGTGGATATCCTCGCCCCCGGCACCAATTTGTGGGTGGCCAATATCAGAGGCAACAAATTTCGCGCCGCCGGAACCTCCTATGCCACCGCCTACGCCGCCGGCGCGGCGGCAAAGCTGTTGGAGCAAACCCCCGCCCTGACGGCGGCACAGCTGCGGCAAATCCTCTGCGCCTCCGCCCAAGACATTGGCCCGGAGGGCTATGACACGGACAGCGGCTGGGGCGTTTTGGACACCGAAACCGCCCTTGCCTGGGCCGCCCAAGGCCGCCTGTTTCGGGACACGCCCCCGGAGGCGTGGTACTTTGCGTCGGTGAATGCCGCCGTGGAGGCCAAGCTCTTTGGCGGCACGGACGCCGTCCACTTCTCCCCCGACGCCCCCATGACCCGGGCCATGCTCTGGACGGTGCTGGCCCGCCACGCCGGGCAGGACACCGCCGGCGGCGGCAGCTGGTTTGAAAAAGCCCGAACCTGGGCGATGGAAACCGGCATTTCCGACGGCGAAAATCCCGATGCCCAGATCACCCGGGAACAGCTGGTCACCACCCTTTGGCGCTACGCCGCCTCTCCCGAAGCCGCGGCGGACCTCTCCGCCTTTGCCGATGGGGAATCGGTGTCCCCCTACGCGGCCCCAGCCATGGCCTGGGCGCACCAGACGGGGCTTGTACAGGGCAGCGGCGGCAAGCTCCACCCCCAAGCCCCCGCCCCCCGCGCCCAAGTCGCCGCCCTGATGCTCCGCCTCCTCCAAAGCGCCGACCCGGCAGAGCCCCGCCCCGCGGCCTGAGCGCCTCTCACACATAAAATGCGGCACGCCCCCGACAAACTGTCGGGGGCGTGCCCTATTTTTCAGGCTTTCGGATCGGAGATTTCTGCGGTTTGCCTGCGGGCTTTGATTTCGTCAACCTTGTTGCCCAGAGAGACAAAGGCATACTAGAAGCCGTCGTTGCGCACGCCGGTTTTCCACTCGCCGTATTCCGCCGTGTCGGGGACCAGCGCGTAGACACCTAAGGTCTTTCACAATCACGCAGTCAATTTTACCGCTCATAACGTCGGCAATCAGCCGCTGGAAGTCCTCGCGGTCTGAATCCGTCCCCGTGTGACTGTCATCCACATATTCGGACATACTTTCAAACTCGTCTATGTGCTTTTGGTAAAACTCACCCGGCAAGTCGCGCTGATTTTTCACGCTGTTGCTATCGTCACGGCCCTTTTTCAAATCCTCTTTGGAAAGCCGGATGTATTCACCGAGCCGCCAGCGCCGGAC
>JAVVPH010000329.1:0-1721 GCA_036655835.1 Oscillibacter sp. | reverse complement strand
TTTTAAAGAAAATATTTGAAAATAAATATAGTTGCCTGGAGGCAGGCGACGGGGAAGAGGCCATCGCGGTTTTAAAGGAAAATCCCGGCGAGGTGGATTTGATTCTGCTGGACATTGTAATGCCCAACATGGACGGCAAGGAATTTTTGCGGTATAAAAAGGACACCCCGGAGCTGGACAGCATCCCCGTGATCATGATCACGGCGGACGACAGCCCCGAACAGCAGATTCATACCCTCTCCCTGGGTGCCAACGACTATATCGTCAAGCCCTTTATCCCGGAGGTGGTCATTCGGCGGGTGCGGAACGTGCTGCAATATAACCGCCGGTTTAAAGAGATTATCAAGGAATACAACACCATGTCCCAACAGGTGAAAACGGATTTGATGACGGGTTTGTATAACCGGGGCAGCGCCGAGACCCTCATCACCCAGCGCCTGGAAAACGGCACCGGCCTCCACGCCATGCTGATGCTGGATGTGGATAATTTCAAAAAGCTCAACGATACCTACGGCCACGCCTACGGGGACCGTGCCATTCGGGCCATCGCCAAAAAACTGCGCTCCCTTTTCCGGGAAAATGACGTTGTCACCCGGATGGGCGGCGATGAATTTTCCGTGTTTATGGAAAATGTCCCCTCGGTGGAGGCGGTGGAGCGCAAGGCCCAGGAGCTGTGTCAAAAAATGTCCGCCATCCAGGTCAAGGGCGAGGGCGCGGCGATTACCTGCTCTGTGGGTGTCACCATCGGAGAGGGCGGGGAGGACACCTTTGAAACGCTGTATAAAAAGGCGGATAAGGCACTGTACAACGCCAAATGCCGGGGAAAAAATATGCTCTCCATCTATGATAAAGAGCTGTCCCAGGCGACGCCCAACTGGATTCACGATGCGGAGACAGTGCTCAATGAGCTCAGCGACGTGATTTATATCTGCAAGAAGGACAGCTATGAAATGCTGTATATGAACGACTATGCCTGCCGCTTTTTTGGCGTGACCCGGGAGCATTGCGTGGGAAAAAATTGCTATGAGGTGCTGATGCGGGAAAAGACCCCCTGCGCCTTCTGCCCGGTGGCCAGGCTCTCCCCGGAGCGGGTGTTTGGCGGACTGTTCCGCTTTCCCCACTCCTCCCGCGTTTTTCTCATGCGGGGCAAGGAAATGAATTGGAACGGAATCACCGCCCATTTGGAGGTGGCGGTGGAAATGGCAGATATTGAAAATTTGAAAACGTTTTTATTAGAGGAGGCGGCCAGCGATGGAACGCAATAGAGAACAAAACGCACCACAAGAAGCGGTTGACTACCGCTTACAGTACCAAAAAATGCGGATCGCGCTGACCAATATGGACATCTATATGTGGGAATACCACTACTGTGACCATACGCTCCGCCAAGAACCCGACGCGTCCTATCCGATTTTTCCTATTTATATGGAAAATGTGCCGGCGAGCATTATTGAGCAGGGCCTGATTCACCCGGAGGATCAGCAGGCATACTTGCAGATGCACCGGGAGCTACAGGAGGGCGCACTGACCGCCGGCGGCGATTTTCGTCTGAGAACCGCCGACAAAAGCGAGTGGTGGGTGGAGCGCATTCTCTACACCGCCATTTTGGATGAGGACGGTCAGCCCTGCTGCGCTATCGGCGTAGGGAAGGACGTGACGGAGGCCGTCAGGGAGCAACGCCGCATGGAGCGGCGCTACAGCAATGAGGTGACGTACAAAAA
>JAVVPH010000328.1:0-1733 GCA_036655835.1 Oscillibacter sp. | reverse complement strand
TGATTGGAAGCGTTTGCGGGGGCAATGGTGCCGGTGAGTTGGACGGATTTGCCCACGGCCACCGTGGCGGTGGTCTGATCCAGCTTCACGCCGGTGACCGCAACGTTTTTAGTGGCTGCGGTAAAGGTGATCAGGGTGTTTTTGGGCGCGCCGGAGTGGGTCCAGATGATGATCTTGGTACCGTTGGCGCTCTTTTCCTCGCAGGCATTGACCACCATGCTCGGCTTCTCCGCAGGGCGAATGGTATAGGTGCTGCCGCTCTGCTTTTCAATCAGCCAAGAATAGGGGGTGGTGCCCAGGACAAGCTGTGTGCCGTTTGTCAATTTGGTGACACCGACATAATAGCCATCAGCCGTTTGAATATAGCTGTATCCGTCCCTATTTGTAATGGTGAAGGTCTGGGCGGGAGAGGTGTTGCGCAGCTCCAGTTTATCCGAGGTCACACGGATGTTGTTGCCCAGGCACTTGAGGGTATAGGTGCCGGCCGCGATGTCCGCCGTGGGGGCATTGACAATGGCGGCGGCCTTTTCCACTTGGGCCTGGGTCACGACGCCGGTGTTCACCAGTTTCTCCAGCAAGCTGTAGCTCTGGTTTTTGACATTGGCGGCAACGGCCCCGTCGAGAATATCCACCGCGTCACCCCGGGTGAATTTTGCGGGGACGGTGGCGGAGTCCAGAATGTCCAGGCTGACCGCGAAGGGCACGCTGTTCCGATAGACAAAGTCGCCGGCGGCTTCGCTGTAGCCCAGACCACGCAGGGCAAAGGCGGCCATCTGGGTCATATTGGCGCTTTGCGCAAGGCCAAACTTGTTGTCACCGATGCCGTTGGTGTAGCCTTTTTCCTTGGCGTAACCGATGTACCGGTAATAGTAGTTGCTGGAAGGCACGTCGCTGTACGGCTGTGCGCCGGTCCAGGCATCCGCTGCCTTTTCCTCGCCCAGTATGCGAATGAGCAACAAAATTGCTTGCTCGCGGGTGGCACCGTCAGCCAGGCCGAAATTCGTGCCGGTTTTGTCGTAGCCTCTAAAGAGTCCCAATGCAAATAGAACCTGGGCTTTCGTCTCCCGGTCTGAGGTTGGGGCGGCACTCGCAGAGACAGCGAGCAGACTGACAGACATTATAACCGCCAGCAGCAGGGAAAGAATGCGTTTTGTTTGTTTCATTTTCGTTCCTCCTTGAATGTTTTGTGTACGGAAAACTGAGCCTCACCATGTCTTGCGTACAGTATATCCGCATTGGGCACAGCCGTGCCATTCAGTGCGCGAAATGCGCCTAAAACTGCCTGAATGGAATATCAGGGAACGCAAAGGGCGGTTCTTCGACTTTTACCGGCTTCTTCATACCCACTGTTCCGCCGTTTAATCCGATAATTTGCCGCAGGAATACACCGTTTTTTTGCAGTGCGGCAGGCGTCAGGTTCCGCAGTTCTACGTCGATTTGTTGTAAATCGGCGCCGTATTCACGCCGCGCAGTGACAAACGTTGCACCGTTCCCTGGGGGATCATAGAAATACGATCACCGGCGGCGGTAGGCCACGTTCTTGGCTCCATTTTGGAGAAGCGCCCTCTTTTTTCCGCGCGAGGGCATGGCCTACCCACTTTTTTGCAGTCACCGCGTGTTATCGTACATATAAATATATGACAGTACGAAACGGAGGGATTCTCATGCAGACAGAGGCTCGGCTCATCGCGATTTATTCCCGCAAATCCAGATTCACCGGCAAGGGCGAGAGC
>JAVVPH010000327.1:0-1740 GCA_036655835.1 Oscillibacter sp. | reverse complement strand
TATGATGCGATTCATCTATTCGCATATCACAAATGACTGGGGAATCAGAAATGAATGCGTTGTCCGTTGTATCCGTCATCATCTATACCACTTTTTTCATCGGCGGGGGGTATATGCTCACCGCCCAGCGAAAGAGCGTGCTGAATATTTCCGCCAGCGCTGTTTTAATCACTCTGGGCTGGTGGTCCTTTTGCAATTCCTTCTTTTTCGCGGCTGCCACAGCGGAGCAGGCGTGGTTTTGGCACAAGCTCAGCTCCATCGGCTGGTGCGGTTTTGTGGCCCTGACCGCGTATTATTTTCTTGCCCTGACCAATTTTAAGCGAAAAACACCGGCTTGGTGGAAAACCCTCCTTTTTTTTGCCCCCATGATTCTTCTAATCGGCAAAAATCTCTTTGGAAAAACCACCTCTCTGGCCCAGGCCATCCTCCCCTCGGTCAACGGCTGGGGCTGGACCTACCAAAATTCCGTCACGTCCTTTTGGCTCTGGGCCTATCTTTGCTATGTGGCGGTATATTTCGGCTTCGCATTTCACCTCCTGTATCAGTGGTCCAAATCGGTGAAGCACAAAATGAAGCGGGAGATGGCACTTTGGTTCATTGCGCTGGACGCCATCACCATTTTGTGCGGCGTAGTCACCGACGTGATTTTGCCCCTGACCACGCCGGTTTTACCGGCCTTGGCCAGCGTTGCCACCGCTGTGTTCGGCATCGGCTATTTTCTGATTATTTATCGCCACGATTTGTTTAACATCAATTTGGTGCTCTCCTCCGACGATATTTTGCAGATCAGCAACAACTCCATTTTTGTCATGGACGAAACGCAGGAGCTGCTTCGCTGCAATCCCGCCGCGGGCAAGCTCTTGGGGTACCCCAAAAATGAGCTGATGGGTGCGAATTTTGCGGATTTGGCGGCGGAGCCCATTGATTTTAAGCCGCTATTTTCCGGCGGCGATTTGATGGATGTGGAGGCACGGCTGCAATGCAGGGACGGCAGTGTCAAGGACGTGCTGCTCTCCGCCTCCGTGGCCAAGGACAAGCGCAACAGCTTTTTGTGCATCATCATCTCCTGTCAGGACGTTTCCAAGCAAAAGAAAATCCAAGAGGAATTGGCACTGGAGCGGGAAAAATACAAACATCTCGCCGCCGATTATCAACAGCTTGCCTATTTTGACCCCCTGACGGGACTGCCCAACCGCAGGCATTTCTTTGACACGTTAAGCGCGTTTGAAGCCCGCTATCAGACTCAGCAACAGGACTTTTCCGTGGTTTTTCTGGATTTGGACAACTTTAAGCAGGCAAACGACCTGTACGGCCACAAGGGCGGCGACGAGCTGCTGATTGCCGCGGCGAACAAGCTCCGCGCCTGCGTGGACAGCGGCGAATTTGTGGCCCGGCTGGGCGGGGACGAGTTTATGCTGATACTGCCCTGCGCGGAGACGGACGCCATCACCCGCAAACTGCGGCGCATTGAGACGGAGTTCCACCAGAGCATTTCCTTTCATGGGCATCTGTATGAAATCGGCGTGTCCGCCGGCTATGGCGTGTTTTCAGAAATCGGAGACGCGTCCAAGCTGATGCAAATTGCGGACGAGGCCATGTATGGCAATAAAAAAGAGCTGTCCAACAACGCCTTCCGCCACGAGAGCGCCCCCGCCCGCTGAAGCGATTTTTCTCTCCGCAGACTATAAAAGGCAGCATCGAAGGATGCTGCCTCAGACTGTCAATAAACCCTGAAATCCC
>JAVVPH010000326.1:0-1758 GCA_036655835.1 Oscillibacter sp. | reverse complement strand
TCAACTCCCGGCGAAGCAGGGCGGGAAAGGCCTCCCCCGTCAGTCCGGCGGCCAGGCGCTGCAGCGCGGCAATCTCCCCGCACTCGCTGCCAAAGGCCAAATGGGTGGTCAGTCCCGTTTCAATCAGGGTTTGTACGCCGCCATCGGCAAAGCGTTCCGCCGAGGACACCGCCCAGGGCAGCGGCAGTTCTAACACCAAATCCGCGCCGCTTTTCACGGCGGCTTCCGCCCGGCGATGCTTGCCCAGAATGGCAAAATCCCCCCGCTGGACAAAATTTCCGCTCATGACGCAAAGGATGGCGGTTTCCGGCCCGCATTGTTCTCGAATCCGCTCCATCAGCCGGGTGTGCCCACAGTGGAGGGGATTGTATTCAGCTATGATACCTGCAATTTGCATCGATTTCACTCCAATCCAGAGACAAAAAAATGACAATTCGGTTAAAATGGCGGTTGTAACCTGGAATTTTTTTGGTATAATGGGGGTTGTGTACTGTCCCGTCCCGGTGGGACGGAGGTTCGTTATTCTCACTATATTATATCAACGGCGGAAATCGCGCAACCCTTCCGTCTAAGAAAGAGGAGTCGACACGTATGAATATTCTGGTTATTAATGCAGGCAGTTCTTCCCTGAAATATCAATTGCTCAACCCCACCACCGGCGTTTTGCTGGCAAAGGGCCTGTGCGAGCGCATCGGCATCGACGGCAAATTCACCTATAAGCCCCAGGTCGCCGGCAAGGCCACTCTGGACGCGGTGGATGTGGCCATGCCCACCCACTCCGAGGCCATTCAGGCCGTGCTGAACGCTTTGGTGGACGGCAAGAACGGCGTCATCGGCTCCATGAAGGAAATTGACGCGGTGGGCCATCGCGTGGTCCACGGCGGCGAGGCATTCAATTCCTCCGTCCTCATCACCGATGAAGTGATGAAGGCTTTGGAGGACTGCATCCCCCTGGCCCCCCTCCACAATCCCGCCAACATCACCGGCATCAACGCCTGCACCGCCGTGATGGGCAAGTCTGTGCCCCAGGTGGCCGTGTTTGACACCGCCTTCCACCAGACCATGCCCGCCAAGGCATATATGTACGCCCTGCCCTACGAATATTACGAAAACGACAAGGTGCGGCGTTACGGCTTCCACGGTACCTCCCACAAGTATGTCACCGGCCGGGCCGCCGACATGCTGGGCAAGCCCGCCGAGAAGCTGAAGCTGATTTCCTGCCATCTGGGCAACGGCTCCTCCGTCACCGCCATCGACGGCGGCAAGAGCGTGGACACCTCCATGGGCTTTACGCCGCTGGCAGGTCTGCCCATGGGCACCCGCTCCGGCGATTTGGATGCCGGTATTCTGGAATACCTGATGAATAAATACAACATGGACATCAACGAAATGGTCTCCATCCTGAACAAGAAGTCCGGCGTGCTGGGCGTTTCCGGCGTCAGCTCCGACTTCCGGGATCTGGAAAACGCCGGTGAGGCGGGCAACCAGCGGGCCGCCCTTTCCGTTGATATGTTCAACTACGGCGTGAAGAAGCTCATCGGGGCCTATGCCGCCGCCATGGGCGGTGTGGACGCCATCATTTTCACCGCCGGCGTGGGCGAAAACTCCACCTCTCAGCGGTTGGACATCGCCTCCGGTCTGGAATTCATGGGCGTGAAGATGGATGCCGACGCCAACAAGGTCCGGGGCAAGGAGACTGTCATCTCCGCCGCCGACTCCCGGGTGAAGGTGCTGCTGATTCCCACCAACGAGGAATTG
>JAVVPH010000325.1:0-1790 GCA_036655835.1 Oscillibacter sp. | reverse complement strand
TCCTCCTCCGCCTTGGCGGCCTTGGGCCCCCGGATGAACCACAGCCCCAGCGCAATCAGCAGCAGCGTCGCCACAATCCGGGGCAGGGTGTACAGCATCAGGCCTTGCAGCCAGTAAAGCTCAAAGTAGTCATTCAGCACATTCATCAGCTGCCCCACCACGCTGCCGTACAGCGCGTAAATCCCCATGACCACCAGTCCCCAGCCGATGAGACTGTGCTTTTTGCGGTATAGCGCCGCTATTTTTTCGCTGTCCAAGTCGGACAGGCCAAAGAGATACGTGTCGGGATGCGCGGCGGCTTGCTCCTCGGTTTGCCGGTGGAGATTGTAGCTGTCATAAAAGGCGTAGAGCCAGATGAGGGGCAGAAAAATGCACAGCTCCCCCAGATTCAAAAAGATGGACAGTCCCATCAGGGCGCAAAACGCCGCCAGCAGGGAGACACCCCGCTTCATATAGCCCTGATACATCTGCCCGCAACCCGGGATACAGGTGGAAAGGAATAACAATAATCCGTTTTTAGGTTTCATGGTCAGCGTCCTCCTTGACAGGTAAAATCTGCCCCAGCAGGGCGAAAGCAGCGGCGGCCAGCGCCGCGGTCAGTATCAGCTTTTGGGTGTTGCTCATGGGTGTGCTCCTCCTTCTGGGGTGGTGTCCCCCCGCTGTCCAAAAAATGCCGTCACCTGGGAAAAAACGCCGTCCAGTGAATCGCTCCACTGGGAGGGCCAGTCCTGCAACTGCTGAGAGACGGCGGCCAGCTCCACCGGCGGGCGGGGGAGTGTCACATGGCTCAGCCCCGCGCTGCCCCACAGTACCGCCACCATCAGGGCCACCCCGGCGGCGGCGGTGGCGTAGCGGCTGGTGACGATGCGCAGTGTCCGCAGGCGGATTTTTTGCCACAGCGTTTTCTGGCAGGACTGGGCCGGTGTCAATAGCACGTCGTCGGTCAAATACGCGGTGTACCGCAAAAGGCAGTCGTCGCAGTAGGCCAGATGCTCGCTGACCTCCAGTCGGTGCAATTCCGACAGGACCTCGCCCCGTGTCAGCGCGGAGAGCGCGTCCTCCGTCAAATGCCCTCGGGCGTTAAATAGCTCCATCGTCGTCTCTCCTTTCCAGCGCTTCCCGTAAGAGCCGTTTCCCCCGGGAGAGCTGTGTGTGTATGGTTTTCACCGGCCGCCCCAGTGCCAGCGCCGCCTCCTCGGGGGAGCGTTCCCCCAGGAGACACAGCTCGCAAACCGGGCGGTAAGGCTCCTTCATGGCCCGAATCAGCCGGGTGATCTCCGCCGCGCCGCTCTGGGCCAGAGCCACCGCCTCCGTGGGCGGGGACAGCCCCGGGGGCATCCCCTCGTCTCCGGGCAGTACCGTGTGGCGGTGGTAGGCGCTTTGCAGGTGGTCCTTGGCCTTGTTGCTGGCAATCCGCGCCAGCCATTGCCGTTCATACTCCGGCGGCATACTGTCCCGGTGGATAAAGGCGGAGAGGAAGGTGTCCTGCGTCAAATCCTCTGCGGCGGCGGCATCCCGTACCAACTGAAAACAGATGGTGTAAACCAGCCGTTCATACTGTCCCACCAGCCGGGAAAAGTCCTCATTTGTCATGCTTGCCACGCGTTGCCCCCACCTCCTCTCGCCCTGTTACACCCATACTACGAGATACCGGGCCGTATTTCTTCAAACATTCTATCCGTTTTCCGAAAAAAATACAAGGCAGGCCCTACGCCCCGCCTCAGCTTGTCGCAAAGGCTATTTCGACAAGCTGAGGCAAGTTTTTGAAACCCGTGAGAAGTTTCAAAAAC
>JAVVPH010000324.1:0-1799 GCA_036655835.1 Oscillibacter sp. | reverse complement strand
CACGCTGAGGCAAGTTATAGAAACCCGTGAAATGTTTCAAAAACTTATGATTGAAAAACGAAAGAACCCCCGGAGGGGTTTCTTTCGTAGCTATCTTCCTTCCCGTTTTCTGAAATTTCAGGGTTGATCGACGACCTGGGGAGCTGTGCGCTTATCGCACGGCTCCTTTTTTCGGATAAAGTCCCCCGCCGCCGCACATACTATTGCCATATGCGGAGGTGCGATATGGAACAGCTTTCAAGTGTGTATGCCAACAATGTCTCCCGCTTTAACGACCTCTTGGGGGTGGGGCGGAGCTGTGATGTGGTGTCCCGGAATTTTTTCATCGGCGGGCGCAAGGCCCGGATTTGGGTCATCGACGGCTATGGCCGGGACGCGATTTTGGAGCGGATGGGGGCCTTTTGGCTGAGTCTTGCCCCGGCGGAGTTGGGGGTTTTGACGGAGATGCAGGACTTTGCCGACCGCTTCATCACCTTTTCGGAAACCTGCGTCAGCCGGGAGGTGGAGGACATCACCACCTCGGTCCTCCTGGGAAAAACCCTCCTGCTGATGGACGGTCTGGCGGGGGCGGCGCTGATGGACGCCAAGGATTACCCCGGCCGCGCCGTGGGGGAGCCTCACGACGGCAAGGTCCTCCGTGGCTCCCACGACGGATTTATCGAGGCGGCCATCCCCAATATGGCCCTCCTGCGCCGGCGCATCCGGGACCCCCATTTGACCATGGAGGGCCACAAGGTGGGCACCCGCTCCCACACGGACGCGGTGCTGTGCTATCTGGACGACCGGGTGGACCCAAAACTCCTGCAAGAACTGCGGGACAAGCTCTCCGCCATTGATGTCCGCTCCCTCACCATGGGGCAGGAGAGCTTGGCGGAGGCCATCCGGCCCAAACAATGGTATAATCCCTTTCCAAAAGTGAGATTTACTGAGCGGCCCGATACCGCCGCCGCCTGCGTGATGGAGGGCAACATCGTCCTCATTGTGGACAACTCCCCCTCGGTATTGCTGCTGCCCACGTCGTTTTTCGATTTTGTTCAGGAGGCCAACGATTTTTACTTCCCGCCTCTGGTGGGCAATTATCTGCGGCTTTTGCGGGTGGTGGTGTTTTTCATCTCGCTGTTCATCACGCCGGTGTGGTTTTTACTGGTGAATGAGCCGGGGCGGCTGCCGGATTTTTTGCAATTTCTCTCCTCGCCCAAGCCGGCGGCGTTGGGCCTGCTGTGGCAGCTTTTGGCGGTGGAATTTCTCATCGACGTGCTCAAGCTGGCCTCGCTGAATACGCCGGATACCCTGGCCACCTCCTTTTCCATGCTGGGCGCTCTGATTTTAGGAGATTTTGCCGTGCAGGCCCAGTGGTTGGGGCCGGAGGTGCTGGTGTATATGGCCTTCGTCTCCGTGGCCAGCTTCGCCCAGCCCAGCTACGAGATGGGCTATGCCTTCAAGCTCCTGCGGGTGGCACTGCTGCTGGCCACGGCGGCCTTTGACCTCTGGGGCTTCCTGTTGGGCACACTGGGCATTTTCCTGCTGCTCATCACCGCCAAGCCCATCGTGGGCCGCGGCTATCTCTATCCCCTGCTTCCCTTCCACGCCAAGGCCTTGGGCCGCCTGCTGTTTCGGGGCCCCATCAGCCGGGAGAATACCTGAGCCGGCGGTAAAAACGCGCCCTTATAAAGCCCTTTGAAACTTTGCAATAGCGGCAATCACAAGGAGTGTGATTGTCGCTGCAGGCTGTCGATCAACCCTAAAATCCCAGAAAACGGGAAGGAAGATAGTTACGAAAGAAACCCAGGAAGGGTGTC
>JAVVPH010000323.1:0-1806 GCA_036655835.1 Oscillibacter sp. | reverse complement strand
GCCATGCTGCCCTGCCTGCGGGAGGTCTATGGAAACCCCTCCAGTCTCCACACGCCGGGACAAAGGGCGGCGGAAAAACTGGCGGAGGCCCGGGAGATTTTTGCCGGAAATTTAAATGTCCAGCCGGGGGAGATCACCTTCACCTCCGGCGGCAGCGAGGCGGATAACCAGGCCCTTCGCTCGGCGGCGGCTCTGGGCGCGCGGCAGGGGAAGCGGCACATCGTCTCCACCAAGTTTGAGCACCACGCCATTCTCCACACCCTGGACCAATTGCGAAAAGAGGGCTTTGAGGTCACCCTGCTGGACATTCCGCCGGACGGCGTGGTGACGGCGGAGCAGGTTCGGGCGGCTCTGCGGCCGGATACCTGCTTGGTTTCGGTGATGTTTGCCAACAACGAGATTGGCACCATCCAGCCCATCGGGGAAATCGGCGGGGTCTGCCACGGTGCAGGGGTGCTGTTCCACAGCGACGCGGTGCAGGCGGCGGGGCATCTGCCCATTGATATGCAGGCGCTCCACATGGACCTGCTCTCCCTCTCCGCCCATAAATTCCACGGTCCCAAGGGCGTGGGGGTGCTGGCGGCCCGCAAGGGGATTCCCCTGGTGAACCTCATCGAGGGCGGCGCACAGGAGCGGGGCAAGCGGGGCGGCACGGAAAATCTGCCCGGTATCTGCGGGGCGGCAGCCGCCTTTGACGAGGCCTGCGCCAATCTCAAATACAGCGCCGCCTATCTCACGCCCCTGCGGGACAAGCTCATAGCGGGGTTGACGCGGCTTCCCCATACCGTCCTCAACGGGGATGCGGCCCGGCGGCTCCCCGGAAACGTCAACGTCTGCTTTGAGGGCATCGAGGGGGAATCCCTGCTGCTGCTGTTGGATGACGCGGGGGTGGCGGCCTCCTCCGGGTCCGCCTGCACCTCCGGGTCCCTGGACCCCAGCCATGTGCTGTTGGCACTGGGCCGGCCCCACGAGGTGGCCCACGGCTCCCTGCGGCTGTCCCTCAGCGAGTACAATACCCCGGCAGAAATCGATTACCTTCTGGAGGTTCTCCCCGGCATCGTCGGCTATCTGCGGGAGATGTCCCCGGTGTGGGACGAATTGGAGCGGGGAACACGTCCCCATTTGATTTAAAAGGAGAAATAAACCATGCTATACAGCGAAAAAGTGATGGACCATTTCCGCAATCCCCGGAACGTGGGCAAGATGGAGGACGCCGACGGCATAGGGGAGGTGGGCAACGCCAAGTGCGGCGATATTATGCGGATGTACCTCAAGGTGGACCCCGAAACCCAGGTGATTACCGACGTAAAATTCAATACCTTCGGCTGCGGCAGTGCCATTGCCACCAGCTCCATGGCCACGGAAATGATCAAGGGAAAGCCCCTGACCGAGGCGCTGCAGCTTTCCAACCGGGCAGTGGTGGAGGCACTGGACGGCCTGCCCGCCAACAAGCTCCACTGCTCCGTGCTGGCGGAGGAGGCGGTCCGCGCCGCCATCAAGGATTATTACGACAAAAACGCCGTCGCCTATGGCCCAGAGCTCTGCGCCTGCCAAGGCCACTGCGACACCTGCGGACATTGCGACTAAAGAGCAGCTCTCAAAACAAACAAGGCGGAACGCACTGCGTTCCGCCTTTCAGGCTGTCGATCAACCCTGAAATCCCAGAAAACGGGAAGGAAGATAGCTACGAAAGGCTGCTCCGCAGAGCGTTTCGTAGCGCAACCGCCGAAGGCGGCTCTTAGCGCGGAGACTGCTCCGCAGAGCGTTTCGTAGCGCAACCGCCGAAGGTGGCTCTTAGCGCGGAGA
>JAVVPH010000322.1:0-1820 GCA_036655835.1 Oscillibacter sp. | reverse complement strand
TCCACCTTTAAAAATTACGGCATTTTGCAGACCAACTCCATGGGCGTGGTGGACTTCACCTACCGGGGGGACGGGGACCAGTGGTTCATGCCGGCCTACGCCACCCGGGACGTGACCATCGAGCAAAACGCCCGGATCTGCCAGTTCCGCATTATGAAAAACCAGCCCCGGCTGCAATTTGTCCGGGTGGACCATCTGGACGCGGCCAACCGGGGCGGCTTCGGCTCCACCGGGAAATAAGCGGCCCCGCATTTTCCCCCTTGCCGCCGAGAACCGGACATTGAATACGAAAAAAAGAGGACGTTTCATGGCAAATATCGTGCTGGCCTCCGCCTCTCCCCGGCGGCAGGAGCTGCTGCAACGCATGGGCATTGCGGATTTTGTGATTCGCGTACCCCAGACGGAGGAGACGTCTCCCGCCGGTTTATCCCCCCGGGCCACGGTAGAATATATCTCCCGGGAAAAATCCGACGGGGCCCGGGCGCTGTGCGCCGCGGACGACCTCATCATCACCGCCGACACCATGGTCTTTCTGGATGACCGGCGCTTAGGCAAGCCCACGGACCAGGCCGACGCCCTGCAAATGCTGACACAGCTCCAAGGCCGGCGGCACACGGTTTGCACCGGTGTGACGGTACGCCGGGGCGATGAAATTTTGACCCAGAGCGAGGCAACCGAGGTCTATTTCCGCCCCGCGACCCAAGCCGAGCTCTTGGGCTATATCCGCACCGGCGAGCCCATGGACAAGGCCGGGGCCTACGGTGTGCAGGGCAAGGGCGCGCTTTTTGTGGAGCGGCTGGACGGCGATTTTTACAATGTGATGGGCCTGCCCATTTTGCGCCTGAGCCGGATGCTACAACAGTTCGGCCTGACTTTTTTTGACTGACCGGAGGGCGGTATTTTGAAAAAATTTTTGCAGGAGCATGGCCTTTGGGTCCTCTTTGCCACGGCGGTCATCGCCGTGGCTTTGGCCGTCATGTCCTTTTATACCAACACCTCCGCGCCGCTGACCAATCTGGTCAACAGCGTGTCCGCCCCCTTCCGCTCCGCCTACACGTCGGTGGCCACCTGGTTCAACGACAAGCAGGCCTATTATCAGGATTCCACCGCCCTGGCGGAGGAAAACGCCGCGCTCAAGGTCAAAATTGCCAAGATGGAGGCCGCCGTCCGGCAGGCCCAGTCCGACAGCGCGGAAAACAAACGCCTGCGGGAGCTGGCAAATCTCCGGGAACAGCGGCAGGACTTTGTATTTGAAGCCGCCACCGTGACGGAGCATTCCACCTCCAACTGGACCGCCTCCCTGACGCTGAATCGGGGCACGGACCACGGCGTAACGAAAAACGATTGCGTGATCACCGAGGAAGGCTTTCTGGTGGGCGTGATCAGCGAGGTGGGCGGCAACTGGTGCCGGGTCCTGCTGGTGACGGATACCGACACCTCCATCGGTGCCCAGGTGTTCCGCACCAAGGATTTGGGGCTGGCCCAGGGCGATTTTTCCCTGATGGACAAAGGTGCCCTCCAAATGTCCGTTCTCGCCGCCGATGCCACGTTGCTCAACGGCGATTTGATTGTCACCTCCGGTCTGGGCGGGTACTACCCGGCAGGGCTGGTCATCGGCTCTGTGGACGAGGTGAAGCAGGACGATTCCGGTGCCGCGTCCTACGCGGTGCTCTCCCCCTCCGCCGATTTGAACAACCTCACCCAGGTCTTTATCATCAAATCCTTCGAGATTGTGGACTAACACGCCTTCAAAAAAATCTGCGGATTTTTTTGAGTTTGGTTGGGACCCGCTGCGGTGCTGTTCGCGCCCAAGGCGCGAG
>JAVVPH010000321.1:0-1825 GCA_036655835.1 Oscillibacter sp. | reverse complement strand
CTGAACAATCACGGCTCCCGCGGAGAAAAAATGAACGCCCCGCCGGCGAAAACGGGCCCTTGGGGGGACCCGCTGGTTCCGGGCAGTGAAAGGAGTGGTCCTGAACGTGAAAAAAATTCCACGGCAGCAGTCTCTTTTGACTCGTATGTTCATCTCCATGCTGCTCTCGCTGCTATTGATGTTTGCGCTGTTGGTGGGCACCATCTTTTTCGGCGGTGTGACCGGGCAGCTCCGAGACAATGCCTTTGACATTTTGGGTGAGCGTGTCTCCGGGCGGCGGGATAATTTGGCGGGCGAAATGGTCCGGCGCTGGTCCAATCTGGGAGAGTCTGTGGAGAATATCAACCGGGAGGCGGCCCGTATTTTGGCGGAAAACAACGCCGATTATGCTGATTTTACGGCGGATTCGCCTCTCTCCGGCCAACTGTTCAATGCGGTCAGCCCGCGCCTGCGCTACCAACTGCGCCGCAGCTCCGTCACAGGCGTGTTCCTCATCCTCAACGGCAGCGAGTCATTGGAAACGCCGACAGGGGAGGGGGTACAGCAGCGGGCGGGGGTCTATCTGCGGGATTACGACCCCGGTACCAGCCCTGATGACGACTCGGATTTAATGTTGGAGCGGGCACCCATGGCTTTTGTCCAGAAACAGGGTGTGACGCTGGATACCTATTGGGAGCCGATTTTTACCTTCCGCGCAGGGGAAAATAGCGATTTTTATTACAAACCTTTTCAGGCAGCACTGAACGCCCAGGGTGCTTTGGCGGAGGATTTAGGCTACTGGGGCACGGAGAATGCCATGGATCCTGGCGGTACCCCAATTATCACGTATTCTATTCCACTTTTGGCGGAGGACGGCACGCCCTACGGCGTTTTTGGCGTGGGTGTGACCCTGGATTATTTAAGCAAACAGCTCCCCTATAATGAAATCAACGGGGATATGCAGGGAAGCTATGTGCTGGCCAAGCAGGTGGACGGAACCCGGCAGTTTGAAAAAATCCTCTCCACCGGTCCCTATTTTAAAAGTCTCTTCGGCTCAGACTGCCAGAGCCTGACCCTCTCGCCGGAGCCGGTTTCCGGCGACAGCTATGAGATTGCGGGGGCCAAAAACGACAAAGTATACGGCTGTTTAAAATATCTGGACCTGTACAACGGCAATACCCCCTTTGAAAATGAGCGCTGGGCGCTGATTGGCATTTTGCAGGACGATTATCTGTTGGGCCTATACTATAATGTAAAAACCTTCCTGCTGCTGTCGCTGCTGTTGGCCTTTCTCATCGGTCTTGTCAGTGTCACCGTCAACACGGTGCGCCTGACCCGGCCTGTGATGCAGCTTGCGAAAAAGGTGCGGGGCAGCGATCCCAATCGCCCGGTGGTTTTGGATAAAATCAACGTGGCGGAAATTGACGAGCTGTCCGCCTCCATTGAAACCCTCAGCCAAAGCGTGGCGGAATCCTATTCCACCCTCTCCACCATCATGGCCATGGCCGGGTATCGGGTGGGCGCGTTTGAATATTCCGACGACCGGCGGGAGGTGCGCTACACCGATGATTTCTTCAACGTACTCCATCTCCCCAATCCCCAAGAGTCCCGGGGCGTAATGTCTCTGGAGGAATTTCAGGAGCGGATGAAGCCGCTGGCGAGCTACCCGGCGGAGCAGCAGGAAAATAACAGCGTCTATCACCTCCCATTGGCGGAAAAGGACGTTTGGGTGCGGCTGCAATTTGTAAAAACCCCGGAAAAAACCCTGGGCGTGGTCAGCGACGTGACGGCGGAAATATTGCAGCGCAAGCGATTGGAATATGAGCGGGACTACGATCCCCTCACC
>JAVVPH010000320.1:0-1877 GCA_036655835.1 Oscillibacter sp. | reverse complement strand
GGCACAGGAAATGGTTTACTACCAAAATAAATAATCTTTACCAACGCGCCACACATCGGTTTGACCCGGCCCTATCCGGCCGGGTCAACGCCGACGTACCACAAAAATCCACAAAAAATTTGAGTAGAGGCAGGAGCAAACAATTATGTTGCAGGCGAATTTACGCACAGCGGAAGAACTGTACCAATACAGTCTGGAGCACAATCTCGGAACCGGATTAGGCCGCAACTGGGGAATCACGAATTTTAGACTCGTGGAGAAAAAGTTGGAGCCCGGTGAAAAAGCGTTTCTCTCCTTTGTGGGCTTGCATCAGTTTCGCAGTATGTCTTCCCACCAGCGTAATTTTGCCTATGCAATCACCAATCAACGAATTTTAATGGGGCAGGTGCGCACATTTGGGAGAATCCGTTTCCAAAGCGTCCCGCTGAACGAAATTTTGAATATTTCTTTTGACAACGAAAATTCCATTGGAGTCATGAAAATCTTACTGGACGGAGATGCCGTTACCATTGGCATGGGGCAGGAAACCGCAGTGGCCCTGAGCCGGGAGTTAACGGAGCTTTTGCCCCTTCTTCAAGATTTGGCCTATAAAATGAGCAGCAAATCGGAGGACCCGGAGGACGATGCGTAAAGGCGCGGCGCCGCAATAAATCCACGACTTCAATTCACAATAAAACCAACTTTACAGGGAATATCTGCCGAACAAATGCTATTTCAGATGGTATTTGTGGGTGTAAACACATATTTGGGAGGAATTTTATGGAACGCAGCGAGAAAATTTTACAGGGACTTGGAAACCAATATTACCGGGCAACTTACAAAGCAATGGGCTTTACCACAGATGACTTGAAGCGCCCGATCATTGGCATTGCCAACGCATGGAGCGAGTCGGTCCCCGGCCATTTCAATTTGCGTCAAGTGGCGCAGCGGGTCAAGGACGGTATTTACCGCGCAGGGGCAACGCCGGTTGAATTCGGTGTCATCGGCGGCTGCGACGGCATGGGGCAGGGCCACGACGGAATGCATTACATCCTGCCCTCCCGGGAACTGATTGCCAATTCCATTGAGTCCATGGCGCAGATCAATTTGTTCGACGCGCTGGTGTTGCTGGGTTCCTGCGATAAAATTGTGCCCGGTATGCTCATGGCAGCGGCCCGTTTGGACATTCCCTGCATCTTTCTTCCCGGCGGCCCCATGGAGGGCGGCAAGGTGTTTGACGGCCGCGAGTCTGACCAGACCTCCAGCACAGAGGCTTACGGTATGTTGACCGCCAAGAAAATCACGGAGGAAGAATATTGTTCTTTGGAGGATACCGCTTGCCCCGGCTGTGGTTCTTGTTCCTATTTGGGCACCGCCAACACAATGTGCGCCCTGTCTGAGGCGCTGGGCATGGCGCTGCCTGACGGCGGCCTGATTCCGGCCACCTCCGCTCGTCGCCTCGCCATTGCGGAGGAAACCGGCATCAAAATTGTAGAGCTGCTGGAAAAGAAGATTACAGCCCGCAAAATCATCACCGACGGCAGTGTTCGCAACGCCATCAAGGCATGTCTGGCCATGAGCGGCAGCACCAATGCCGTGATGCATCTCACGGCCATTGCCCATGAGGCAGAATTGGACATTCAGGTGCTGGAGGAGTTTGACACGCTGTCTGCTACCACGCCCCAAATTGCAAAGATGAATCCCTCTTCCACGTATAATGTGATTGATTTTTACCGCGACGGCGGTGTTTCCCGTATGCTGGAGGAAATGCAGGATATCATTGACACCCAGCAAATGACGGTGACGGGCCATACTGTGGCGGAAAATATTCGCGCGCACACCTACCTTTATCCGGCCACCGGCAATGTGGTGCATAGCATGAGCAATCCATTCGGATA
>JAVVPH010000319.1:0-1884 GCA_036655835.1 Oscillibacter sp. | reverse complement strand
GCGTTCTTGCCATTGCAAGGAAGCTGTGCTAAAATATAGGAAATCATGGGGGAGTGATGGCAGCTTCACCCTGCACACGGTGGTGACAGTTCCCCCTGTTTGACAGAAACCGGTGAATAAATGTAAGTTATTTACATTTATTTGCCGTTTTCGCCCGATATACGTGCATTTCGCGAAAAGCTTGCTTTTTCGCTCCGTTTTTTGCTATGATAAAGCTGAAAAAAAGCGGAGGGAACCGGAGGTGCGTTTATGGATAAGTTGGTTCATGACGTGGCAGGTTTTACAGAGGAAGGATATCCCATTGTGACGCATACGTACCACTGCCCCTTGTGGACAGCCCACAGCGCGGTGGGGCTCTGTCCCACGCGGGAGTGCTGGTACTGCGCCTATTCGGATTTTCGCAAGACCACGTCGGTGATGCTGGAGCGCAGCGTCTGCCGGCACCCGGGAAATCGGGTACATGCCGGACAGACTGGCCCAAACCAATCCAAACCGGCGTAACCGGCGGGCGGGTACCCGGGCGCGGGGCCTGAACAATCACACAGAGAGGGGGGAACGGGTTTATGCGTGTAAAAGAGCACATGGATGTCTACGGCAAATTTTCTGTGAAAATAAAGCAAATCAACCTGATTGCAGCCGTTGCCGTTTTGATCCTTGAGGTGTGCATTTACTTTGTGCTGAATTGGCAGGGACTCATTTCCCAGCCGCTGCACAACTATATTATCCGCTTTTTGGTGATTCCCACCATGCTGGATGCGTTAATTCTGGTGGGTGGAGAAATTGCCACTCAAAAAGTGCCTCGGGAGGACCCGTTTTTCCCGTATATTTCCATCATCCAAACCTCCTGTCTCTGCTTTGCGATTGCCGCCACCCATTATGTGTACAGCGTAACCCTCTGCCTGTTTTGCTTCCCCATCTTCATAACGGTGCTGTTTGGCGACCGAAAAATGTCCCGCAGAATTTCAGAGCTCAACCTGTTACTCCTCCTACTGACGCTTTGTCTCCGATACCTCCTCGGCAATGAGGTGGACGATTATTTGCTGACAGAGGGCGTGGTGTCGGTGATGATTATCGCCGCCGCCGGTCTGGTTTCCAGAATCCTGATTGACAGCGAGGCGGAGAAAAACGCCGCCATCGAGCTGGCCCACCAAAAGCAGGTGGAGATGCAGGAACAGTTAAATCGTGACCAAAAAACCGGCCTTTACGGGTCTGCGGCGCTACGCAGCGCGCTGCATAACGCCGTGTCGGAAAACGGCCTGAGGCCGGTGGTGCTGGCCCTTCTGGATATTGACGATTTTAAGAGTATCAACGACAGCTACGGCCACGCGGCAGGGGACAAGGTCATCGTCCGTCTGTCAGAGCTGATGCTGGAGGAGCGCCGTGAGGATGTGTTCCCCTCCCGCTTCGGGGGCGATGAATTCGCGGTGATTCTGCGGATGGAAATGCCCAAGGCGCGGATGTGGCTGGATGAGCTCCGAGGGCGATTTGCCCTCCAACAATATGAGGAGATTACCCAGGCCATCACCATCAGCGTGGGCATGGCCGCCTGGGACAGGGTAGAGACAGAACACGAGTTTTTTACCCATGCAGATGCCGCCATGTATGCCTCCAAGCAGCTGGGGAAAAACAGAATAACCGCATATTTTCCGGAATCGGGGAAAGAGAGCGCCAATTCGGTGTCTCCCCTCAGCAGCGTAACCGGTCTATAAAGCAGTCAAGAGAAAAAGCACTTTGGGAGTCATCCCAAGGTGCTTTTTTGTGCGAAAGTGCACATTATGGCCCAAAGAGGGGTACAAAAGTACTGGCAATTTGACGAAAAATACGTCATAAAGTCCAATAAACGTCCCTATTCTCAACCGATTCTTTATGCAATTCGACAGGATG
>JAVVPH010000318.1:0-1891 GCA_036655835.1 Oscillibacter sp. | reverse complement strand
TGGAAATTCCCGCCACCGGCTATTCCATCTGCTACGAGCTGGGCATTTTCAAGCAGAAAATTGTGGAGGGCCAGCAGGTGGAGCTGCCGGACAACTGGAAAAATTTAGGTTCCGCCTGGCTGCTGCCCAAGCCCGATGAATCCCAGGAGGTCCGCTTCGGCGGCACCCTGCGGGAAATTTGGGACAATGGCCGCCTCCATGTGGTCAACGAGGGGGGCACCACCGTTCAAGCCGTCCCCTGCGACATGGTGGTGGCGGGATACGCCACCCGCCATGTCAACAGCCTGCGGTTGTGGGATGCCCGGTCCACCAAGCCGGTGGATATGGCCCTCTACTCCCGGGGGGAATATCTCAAAGCCGCCGAGGAGGAGGCCATGGCCGAGGTCATCGCCAAGGTCCTCTACCCCGAGGACAACCATATTGAGGGCAAATCCCTGCGGTTAAAGCAGCAGTATTTCTTCGTCTCCGCCACCATCCAAAGCATCACCACCCGCCATTTGGAGACGTACGGCACCCTGCTGAACTTCCACGAAAAAAATGTCATTCAAATCAACGACACCCACCCCGCCCTGGTGATTCCCGAGCTGATGCGCATTTTGATTGACGACACCGGCATGGACTGGGACACCGCCTGGGGCATCACCACAAAATCCGTGGCGTACACCAACCACACCGTCCTGGCGGAGGCACTGGAGCGTTGGCCCCAGGCCCTTTTCCAGCAGATTCTTCCTCGCATCTGGCAAATTGTACTGGAGATTTCCGCCCGCTGGCAGCAGCGCTGTGACGGGTATTTCCACGATTTAAACCGGGTGCGGGACATGGCCGTGGTGTGGGACGGCGAGGTCCGCATGGCCAATCTCTGCATCGCCGGCGGCATGGCCGTCAACGGTGTCAGCGCCCTCCACTCGGACATTTTGAAGCGGGAGGTGTTCCGTTCCGCCTGCGAGATGGAGCCGGAAAAATTCCAAAACGTCACCAACGGCGTGGATCATCGCCGCTGGCTCAGCGAAATCAACCCCGGACTGGACAGTCTGGTGCAGGACCTCTGCGGCGGCGAGCGGTATTTGACGGAGCCCATGGCCCTGCAAAAATTGGAGGATTACGCGGACGATGCCCAGGTGCAGCAGCGCCTGCGGGATATCAAGCGCAAAAATAAGGAGCAGTTCGCCGCCTACGCCCTCAAGGCCCAAGGCGCGCATTTAAATCCCCACTCCATTTTTGACGTGCAGGTCAAGCGGCTCCACGAGTATAAGCGCCAGCTTTTAAACGTGCTGCACATCATCGCCCTGTATCAAGCCCTGCAGGACGACCCCGCCGCCGTGGTCACCCCCCACACCTTCCTCTTCGGGGCCAAGGCCGCCCCGGGCTACGCGGTGGCCAAGCGGATTATCCGCCTCATCAACTCCCTGGCGGACCAGATTGACCACGACCCCGTCTGCAAGGATAAATTGCAGGTGGTGTTTCTGGAAAATTACCGGGTTTCTCTGGCGGAGCAGCTGCTCCCCGCGTCGGAGGTGTCCCAGCAGATTTCCACCGCCGGAAAAGAGGCCAGCGGCACCGGCAACATGAAATTCATGATGAACGGCGCGCTGACCGTGGGCACGCTGGACGGCGCGAATGTGGAGATGCACGACGTGTTGGGGGACGAGAATATGTTCCTCTTCGGCCTCCGTGCCGACCAAGTCTCCCAGATGAAGCGGGAGGGGTATTTGCCCCAGCGCATCTATAACCGCAACCCGGTTTTGCGGCGTGCTCTGGACGCGCTCCGGGCCGGCTTCCGGGACGGCGTGGGCTATGAGGACCTGTATCAGCGGCTGCTGTTCGGCTCCGGCGGCAGTCCGGCGGACGAATATCTGCTTCTGGCGGATTTTGACGCCTATTGTCAGGCGGA
>JAVVPH010000317.1:0-1897 GCA_036655835.1 Oscillibacter sp. | reverse complement strand
GGGCTTTTGGGGCTATTCAGACGTAAAAGACGCCGATAAGACCTGGGGTGGGATTTATTCAGAGGTTCCCTAGTGCTATGATGCACCAGACCGTCCCAAAATGCAAGGGGGAAAACGCAGGCCCAGGCAGAGGACGTAAAAACGCCGGCGGAGGCTCCGCCGGCGTTTTTGTATTATTTTGAAATGGGAAATTCCGTGGCACCGGCCGCGCCGGCAGCGATGGAATAGCGGGGGAACACCACCACAGGCGTACCATCGGCATTGATATAAAACGAGGTCATCTCGTCCACCGTGGTGAAGCCGCCCTCTGCCGCCGGGAAGAAATAGGTGAAGCCGTCGGCGTCGGCACTGGCGTCAATTTGGGCTTGAATCGCCGCGTTGCAGATGGCCACCCAGTCCTCGCCCAGCAGGTCTTGCAGGGTGATGTCCCGGTCCTCCGCCAGATTCAGATTGTAAAAATACTGCTCGTTGTAGGCGTTGAAGGTCCCCACGAACTGGTTGACCACGAAGGAGACGGTGGTATCGGTCTGGCTTTTGAGGTCGTAATTGACAATGACCTCCATCTCCCGCTGGCTCCACTCCTCCTCGGTGCCGCCGGTGGACAAAAACGCCTTGTGATACTCCTCCCAAGTCTGCTTGGCCTCCGCCAAATGGGCATCCACCCGCTCCGCGATTTCAGCGTTGACCTGCCGCGCCAGCGGGCTGTCCCCCTGCACCCCGGGGACATTCACATGGTAATTGGCCTGGTCCTCGGAGCTTGCGAAGCTGCGGACCGTCAGCACACGGCACAGCGCGCCCACCACGGGCACATCCGCCGCCGCCCGGGCAAAGGTGGGCGAGACATTCAAACTCACCAGCAACAGCGCAAAGCAGGCTGCCACCGTGGTCACGGTCCGCCGAAACGCCCGGCGGGCACGATGGACCATTTTCCCCTGTCGAATACCGGCCCGGACGGTGTCATCCAGCTCGGCGGGGATGGGGCTGCTCTCATACTCTTTTTTTGCGGGTTCAAACTCTTTCATCATTCCGCTCCTTCCAAAGATACGCGCAGTTTCCGCAGGCCGCTGTACAATCGGGTCTTTACCGTGCTCACGTTCCATCCGGTGACCTCGCTGATTTCCTTCAGCGACAGCTCCTCGTAAAACCGCAGCTTTACGATGGTTTGAATCTCCGGCGGCAACGCGTCCACCCGGGCATAGAGGGAACCATCCTCCGGCAGGGGGTCCTCGTAGCTCCCGGCGTCCAAATCCTCCGGTGCTAAAAACACCAGACGCTTGCGGCGGCGGAGGGTATCCGTGCAGGTATTGACCAGAATACGGCTGAACCAAGCGGCCATGGCATCTATCTGTCGCAAGCTATCCTGCTTTTCCAGGGCGTGGCAGACGGCGGTTTGCACCGCGTCCAGCGCCTCTTCCCTGTTGTGCAGATAGCTGACGGCGAGACGATAAAAGCGCACCTGATTGTCCACCAAGTACTGGCTGAGCAGTTCTTCCTTGTTGTTTGCCACGATGGTGGCTCCTTTCTTGGGCTGCGCCTTTTCTACAGGATAGACGCAATACCGAGGGGGAAAGTTTTGAAGGGGCAGAAATTCCTTGGAAAAATTTGGCCCGGCGACAAACCGGACCAAATTTTTATTCGTACCGCAGCGCGTCGATGGGGTTGAGCTTTGCCGCCTTATTGGCGGGAAGATAGCCAAAGAGCACGCCGATGGCAACCGACACGCCGAAGCTGATGCCGATGGCCGAAGCGGTGGGGGTAGCGGTGAAGGTGGCGGGGTTATTGCCGCCGGCCATGATACTGGCCACCAGGAAGCTTGCCAGCATGGCAAGCAAAATTCCAAACACGATCCCCAATACCCCGCCGATGGCGGAGGTGGTGGCGGCCTCGATGATAAACT
>JAVVPH010000316.1:0-1924 GCA_036655835.1 Oscillibacter sp. | reverse complement strand
CCGATCGGGAGGTTCGGAAAAAACGCGCCCTATTTTAGCTACGCTATTGATTCTGATGACTTGCATGGTTTGCATTTTTATGATAAATTCCAAGTATATGAATAGCTAACAAAGAAAAAGAACGAATCATTTTTCGGCCTATGGAAATGATTGCGATATAGAAAAACTGCCCTGCTGACGTTTCATCAGCAGGGCAGTTTTTATGAAAGCCTACACGGCGATTTTGTTAAATCACGCGGCAAAAGGGGCGTTTATCCAAGGGAGACACGCAAAGACAACTTTCCCAGTGGGGCGTTGAGGGGATTACTTGAGCAGCTTCACATTGGTGGTGATACTCTCCGGGGCGCGCTGGAACAGGAACTCGCCGTCGCGGACGGAGCAGGCCACGGAGACGCGATCGCACACGGCCTCGAACTCGCTTTTGGCGTTGAGAGCGATGAAGTTTGCCGCCTTGCCCACGTCCAGACCGTAGCTGTCCTCAATGTGCAGGGTTTTCGCGCCGTTCACCGTGATGAGGTCCAGCGCGTTTTCAATCTCCGGGAAGGACATCATCTGGCAGACATGGAGGCCGCAATCCAGAATGTTCATCAGATTGCCGCTGCCCAGGGGATACCAGGGGTCAGACATAGAATCCTGGGCGAAGCAGACGTTGATGCCCGCATCGTTCAGCTCCTTCACGCGGGTGACGCCGCGGCGCTTGGGATATGCGTCGAAGCGGCCCTGCAAGTGGGTATTTTCGGTGGGGCAGGAGATAAAGTTCACCTTGGCCAGCCCCAACAGCTTGAAGAGCTTATAGGTATAGGCGTTATTGTAGGAGTGCATGGCGCAGGTGTGGCTGGCGGTGGTCATATCGCCAATGCCGTTCATATATGCCTCGTTGGCCAGGACCTCCAGGAAGCGGGACTGCTCGTCGTCTGTCTCGTCGCAGTGCACGTCGATGAGCTTGTTGTACTTCATGGCCAGCTCTACGCACTTTTTGACGGATTTTTCGCCGTATTCCCGGGTGTATTCAAAGTGGGGGATGGCACCCACCACGTCAGCGCCCATTTTCAGCGCTTCCTCTACCAGCTCGTCGCCGCCCTTATAGGCGTACATGCCCTCCTGGGGGAATGCGATGACCTGCATGGTCAGGGTGTCCTTCACTTCCTCACGCAGTTCCAGCATGGCCTGGAGCGCTGTGAGTTTGGGGTCCGTTACATCCACATGGGTGCGGACGTACTGAATACCGGTGAGAACTTCTTTTTTCATGGCTAACCGGGCACGGTCCTTAATTTCTTCCTTACCCAGGGTGCCCTTTGTCTCGCTCCAGCGCTGAATGCCCTCAAAAAGGGAACCGCTCTTGTTGGCCGCCAGGGGATTGAAGGCGGTGAACACGTAATCCAAATGGATATGGGGCTCCACATAAGGCGGAACAACCAGCTTGCCGCCCAAATCCACGGTTTCCACGCCGGGATGCTTGGCGGCCAGACCGGCGGCGATTTCCTTGAACTTGCCGTCCTCCACCAGAATATCGGTCAGATCTGCCTGGCCTTTGCGCTTGGCATTGATAAATAATGTGCGTTTCATAGTCATACCTCTCTTTGTTTAAAGCAAACCGATTTGGTTTGTATTTGCGGAGGGGCAGCGGGTGCGGGGGCCATTTGTCCTATTTAGTGTAGCATTGCGCCAAGACGCCGTCATCGTACGCACCGTACAAAAACAGACCTGTCAAATTGTATGCATCGATGTATAATGCCGGCGTGTTTATTTGGACGAACAGCACATTGCACAATTCGACAGATGGACTTACAATCAAACCACAGCAAAACCACGGAACAGTGCAGCCCCGGCGGCGGGTCCATTTGTCAGGCAGTCCGACGCCAAAATCCATAATCCAATATAAATCAAACATGAAAGACGAGGACAATACTATGAGCAAGCAAGT
>JAVVPH010000315.1:0-1958 GCA_036655835.1 Oscillibacter sp. | reverse complement strand
GAGACGCTGCCCCTGTCCCTCAAGCACGGAGAGGCGATGCCCATTCAGGACATCTACCGCCAGCTCAATCCCGCCGTGGTGACGGTGATGGCCCAATTGGACGACGGCGTATCCATCGGCACCGGGGTCATTTTCACCCAGGACGGCTACGTGCTGACCAACTACCACGTGGTGGAAAACGGCAGCGATTGCACCATCGCGCTGGACACCGGGCACACCTTTTCCGCCCTGTATGTGGCTGGCGACCAGGCCAATGATTTGGCGGTGCTGAAGGTGAATCAAACGGGCCTACCCGCCGCACAATTCGGCGACTCCGAGAATCTCACCGTGGGGGACACGGTATACGCCATCGGCAATCCCCTGGGGGTGAAGCTCCGGGGAACCCTGACCGACGGCATCGTCTCCGCCATCAACCGGGACGTTCAGGTGGATGGGCGGCGAATGACCCTCATCCAGACCAACGCCGCGCTGAATTTCGGCAACTCCGGCGGCCCGCTCATCAATGTCTACGGGCAGGTGGTGGGCATCAACACCATTAAAATGAGCTCCGCCTACTCCAATATCGAGGGCTTGGGCTTTGCCATTCCCTCCGCCTCCATTGAATATCTGGTGAACGACCTGCTGGCCTATGGCGAGGTCCGTCCCAAGCCGCAGCTGGGCATCACCGTGAGCCAGACGGGGGTGGCCCTGCCCGACGGCAGACTGGGCGTGGAGATTTTCTCCGTCACCCCCGGGTCCTCTGCGGAAGCAGGCGGCATTTTGGTGGGGGACATTCTCACCCAGGCCAACGGCAAGCCCGTCACCTCCAGCCGGGAGCTGCTGCAAATCCGCAACAACTGTCAAATCGGGGACGAGATGCCCCTCACCGTCTGGCGGGGCCGGGGCTATGTGGACCTGCAGCTGACACTGAATATGGCAGCGTAATCCGCCCGGCGGGGTTTGGTCTGATTTTCACCCGCTGTGAGACAGCGGCAGCATGGCCCGACGCGGGAAACCGGCCGGTCCAAAGACGACAAAACAGCGGCAATCCCGGAGGATTGCCGCTGTTTATTTTTGTACTGTAAGGCGTAGCGAAAAAAAGCCACGGTCGCAGCCACTATTCAGTCCGGATTTTTTCGCTGTCCCGGCCAGACCAGGGAGAGCGCGGCGAGAAGCAGATACACCCCAAAGGGCCGGCGGAGCAGGGCCGTATCCACCGCCGTGGCCACCCACGCGCCGGCAAGGGCGCAGAGGACGGCGGGGGGAATGGCGGCTTTTAGGGTGGGGGTATCCAAATAGCCGTTTTTTCCGTGGCAAAAAAGGGCCGTGGCGGCGGTGGGGAGGAAAAACAGCAGGTTGATCCCCTGGGCCGTCTGCTGGTCCACCCCCAACAGCAGTGTCATCACCAACAGCAAAAGCGTCCCCCCGCCCACGCCCCAGGCGGAGAGAATCCCGGCGAACAGCCCGCAGGCGAAGGGCAATACCCACTCCGTCACAGCAGATACTGTATGCCGCCGTAAAAAAGGAAGGCGGCGAACAGCCATTTCAGCCACCGGGTGGACACCCTGCCGTAGAGCTTTCCCCCCACCAGTCCCCCGAAAAAGCCCCCTGCCACGTAGGGCGCGGCGGTCAGCAGGGACAGCTCTGTCCGAAAAAGATACACGGCGAAGGAGGCCATGCACACCGGAAAAATCACGCCCACGCAGGTGGCGTACAGCCGCCGCTGACTGAGACGGCGGGAGAGCAGGGGCACCAGCACCATCCCCCCGCCCCCGCCAAAAAGCCCATTGGCAAGGCCCGCCAGTCCGCCGGAGAGCCGCGCCAGCCAAATTTCGCCCATGGTCATCCCCCCCTGTTTGTGATTATGTACTGTCGGCCGAGCAAAGCGAAAATAGCCGGAAGCGATTGATAAGACTGCGTTTTCGCTTTGTTCAGCAGACAGTATGTAGGGGCGCGCACGGCGCGCGCCCCGGGAACGG
>JAVVPH010000314.1:0-1964 GCA_036655835.1 Oscillibacter sp. | reverse complement strand
TATCTTCCTTCCCGTTTTCCGGGATTTCAGGGTTGATTGACAGTCCCTGGCGCGGCCTTTCAGGCCGCGCCATTTTCCTGTCTCTTTTTCCGCCTCTTTTCCCGCCAAAGCCCGGGGAGACAGACTGTTTAAAAATCCGCCACCCTTTGTTTACAATTTGTTTATATCCATCCATTGACAATGGTTTCCCGTGGTGGTAAACTCGCTTTAGCACTCAGGTAGAGAGAGTGCTAATCTGTTTTTTAGGAGCAAAAATTTTGCTTTGAGGTGTTTTTTGTGGAACTGACGGACCGGAAAAAGCAAATATTAAAGGTAGTGGTGGAGGACTATGTCTCCACTGCCGAGCCGGTTGGCTCCAAGGTCATCGCCTCCCAGATGGACGGCAGCGTCAGCTCCGCCACCATCCGCAACGAGTTGGCGGATTTGGTGGATTTGGGCTACTTAGAGCAGCCCCACACCTCCGCCGGGCGGATTCCCTCCCCCACGGGATACCGGCTGTACGTCAACGAATTGATGGAGCGCCAGCGATTATCCCTGGCGGAGACGGAGCGCATCAACCAAGCCCTTCAGGGAAAAATGGAGGAGCTGGACCGGGTGATTACCCAGGCCGGCCGGGCGGCGTCCTCCTTTGTCAACTACCCCACCTACGTCACCGCCGCCGGAAAAAATCGGGTTTACGCCCATCGGTTTGACCTGCTGGCAGTGGATGAGCACAGCTGCATCGTGGTGATGATGCTGGGCAACAACCGGGTGAAGTCCCAGCTGCTGCGGATGCAGTTGAAGCTGGATAAGGAGCAGATGCCCACCCTGGTCAATCTCCTGAACAGTCACTTTACCAACATCTCCACGGAGGAGATGAACCGGCGGTTGCTCTCCGTTGCCGAGCAGGTGTCCCCCCAGATGTTTTTGCTCCTCTCCCAAACCATCGCCTACGGGGTGGATGTGTTGGAGGAGGCGGGGCAAAAAGAGGTGTTCACCGCCGGTGCCAACCAGCTTTTGAAGCTGCCGGAATTTCGCAACGCGGAAAAGGCCCACCAATTGATGAGCTTTTTAAGCGACAGCAAGGAGAGTCTCCCCCTGCCGGACGAGGGGCCGATGCAAATTTTAATCGGGCCGGAAAACGTGAACGCGGCCCTGCGGGACACCAGCGTGGTGATGGCCAGCTACGACATCGGAGACGATATGCGGGGCCTCATCGGCGTGGTGGGCCCCACCCGCATGGATTATGCCACAGTGGCCGCCCGCCTTTCCGGCTTTGCCGACGGGCTGACGCGGCTGTTCGGAAAAAAAGAATTACCGGAGGAACAAAGGAATGAGTGAAGAAAACAAGCCCCTTCCCGACGAGGAGATTGCGCCCGAGGAAACCGTGGTTTCCGAGGCGCCCCCGGCAGAGGAGCCCAAGCCCGGAAAGGGCAAAAAGGACGCTCGCAAAAAGGAAAAAACCTACACCCTCACCCGGGAGCAGATGGAATCTGCCGAGCTGGCCGCCCGCCAGCTAGAGGCCGCCAAGGACCAATTCACCCGCCTGGGCGCGGAGTACGACAATTACCGCAAGCGCAGCACCAAGGAAAAAGAGAACATTTATCAGGACGCCAAGGCCGACACGCTGAAGGAATTTTTGGCGGTGTACGACAATTTGGAGCGGGCCGTCGCCACCGAGGGCGACGACGATTCCCCCCACAAAAAGGGCGTGGAGATGATTTTCCAGCAGGTCAAGGAGATTTTGAAAAAGCTGGGTGTCACCGAAATCGAGGCCGCCGGCGCAGCCTTTGACCCCGAGCGGCACAACGCCGTGATGCACATTGACGACGAGAATTTGGGCGAAAATGTGGTGGCGGACGTGTTCCAAGCCGGCTTTATGCTGGGGGACAAGGTGCTCCGCTTCGCCACGGTCCGGGTGGCCAATTAAGGCAAATCACAGGCAAACTGTTCCAATATAACTTTTTATGTTTCAAATAGGAGGA
>JAVVPH010000313.1:0-1964 GCA_036655835.1 Oscillibacter sp. | reverse complement strand
TGTTGCCGTACATGGAGGCGTAGGCGATCATGACCCCCTGCTCCTCCGGCTCGTAGCGGCTCCACTTGTCGTATTTTTCGATGAAGTACATCAAATCCGACCGCCACACCGGCCCGTGGAGGGGGCAGATGAACTTGATTTGATCCAGAATACCGCCGGCCTTTTTCAGCAGGACCTGGACGTGGGGGCCGTATTTGCCCACGATGTTGGTGAGATACCGGCGGGCATCGTCAATCCAGTCCCGGTCAAAATTCACCTCGTCGTTGAATAGCTTCCCGTCCAGTGCGCCAAACGAGCCGAAGGCGTCGGCGGAGAAGAGAACGCCGTCTGTCACATCGAAGGTGACCATGGCCTCGGGCCAGTGGACCATGGGGGCGAAGATGAAGGTGACGGTGTGCTTGCCAAAGCAGCGGGTGTCGCCCTCCACCACGGTTTCCAGGGTGTGACCGTCGATGTCAAACTTAAATTGCCGCATGAGCATAAAGGCCTTTTCCGTGGAGATGACCTTCACCTTGGGATAGCGGAGCAAAATCTCCTCAATGGAGGCCCCGTGGTCCGGCTCCATGTGGTTGATGACCAGCACGTCCAGCGGTCGCCCGGCTAACACGTGCTCCACATTCTCCAAAAATTGGCGGCAGGCGGACCAGTCCACGGTGTCAAACAGCACCGTCTGCTTGTCCATGAGGAGGTAGGCGTTGTAGGACACGCCCCGGGGGATGGGATGGATATTCTCAAACAGGGCCAGGCGATGGTCGTTGGCTCCAACCCAGTACAGGTCTTCTGTGACATTTCTCACGCAATACATAGTGGTTCTCCTCCTTTATGCTTCAATTATGCTTCAATAAAGTTTTCTTTGCCCTCGCCGCAGTCCGGGCAAATCCACTCCTCCGGGAGCTTTTCAAACAGCGTGCCCTCGGGAATTTCGCTCTCAGGGTCGCCCCGGGCGGGGTCATATTCGTAGCCGCAGCCGCCGCAGATGTAGCTCTTGCCAATGGGAGCGGCCTTGGGGGGCTTGGCCCGCTTCATTTTCTTCATGGGGGGCGCGTCGTGCTTGGGCTGTCCGTTGTCCAGAGCGGCGGTGAGCAGGGGCAGAATTTCCAGCACATCCCCCACGATGCCGTAGTCGCAGTTTTTGAAAATCGGGGCGTTGCCGTTGGTGTTAATGGCCACGATGGTGGCGGCGTCCTTGATGCCCTTGAGGTGCTGGCCCGCGCCGGAGATGCCGCAGGCGATGTACAGATTGCCGCCGAATTTTTGGCCGGACATGCCCACGTAGCGATTCAACGGCAGATATTTCAGGGTTTCCGCCACCGGCCGGGAGGACCCCACCGCCGCGCCTGCCTGGATGGCCAGCGCCTCGATGAGCTGCATATTTTTCTTCTCGCCGATGCCCTTGCCGGCGGAAACCACCCGCTCTGCCTGCACAATCGGGGTGTAGGGGTCAATGCCCACGGTGAAATCGTACCCGTCCTTTTGGAGGTTTTCCACCAGGGCAGCCACCCGTTCCTTGGCACTGCCGTCCTTCAAAATCATCTTTTTGCGGATGCCGGTGATGGGGCCGGGCTTCTTCGCGGCCTTGCCCGCAGGCTGCTTGGGCATTTTGCCGATGATGTGGGAGGCGATGACCACCCGCTGAATCTCGTTGGTCCCCTCGTAAATGGTGGTGATTTTCGCGTCCCGATAGGCCCGCTCCACCTCCATGCCCTTGAGATAACCGCTGCCGCCGAAAATTTGCAGGGAGTCGTTGGTGACCTCCAGGGCAATGTCGGAGGCATACTGCTTGGCCATGGCGGCCTCCATGCCGTAGGGCGCGTGGTGCTCCTTCAGCTCGGCGGCGCTGTACACCAAAAATCGGGCACAGCGGAGCTTGGTGGCCATGTCCGCCAGTTTAAAGGAGATGATCTGCTGTTGGGCGATGGGCATTCCAAACTGAATCCGCTCCTTGGCGTATTCCAGGGCGTGCT
>JAVVPH010000312.1:0-1968 GCA_036655835.1 Oscillibacter sp. | reverse complement strand
CCTGCCTCTGCCATCAGCGAAACAGATGGACAATCACACTCTCCAACCACTGCGTCAGCGGCTGGGGAAACAGCCCCAGCACCACCGTGGCGACAGACAGGGCAATCAGCGGCCCGGTCATCTGGGGACCCACCTCTCGCCGCTCCACAATCAAATCCTTCCCCGGGAAAAAGCCCCGGGTCACAATGGGCAGCAAATACCCGGCGGTGAGCAGGGCGGAGACGATCAGCACCACCAGTCCCGCGATGCCAAAGCCCCAAGAGGCTCCCGTCAGCCCCGCCGTCACCAGATACCACTTGCTCACAAAGCCCGCCATGGGCGGAATGCCAATGAGGGACAGCGCGGCGATGGTAAAGCACCACATGGTCACCGGCATCCGCTTGCCGATGCCCCGCAGCTGGTCCACCCGCAGATAGTTGGTGGATAGGATGATGGCCCCCGCCGCCAAAAACAGCGCGTCCTTGGCCACGGCGTGAAACACCATCTGCGTCAGTGCCCCCACCATCCCCAGGGGCGTCAGCAGCAGCAACCCAAACAGCACGTAGGACACCTGACTGACCGTGGAATAGGCCAGCCGCCGCTTCAATTGCTTCTCGCGATAGGCCAGCATAGACCCCACAAATACCGTGCACAGCGCCAGCGTCAACAGTGCGTATTGCGCCCAGGTCCCCGCCAAAAAGGCAGGACCGAACATATAATAGGTCACGCGAATCACGGCAATCACGCCGCCCTTGGTAATCACGCCGGACAGCACGGCAGAGGCCGGTGCCGGGGCCACCGGGTGGGCGGAGGGCAGCCAGGCCTGCATGGGCATCATGCCCGCCTTGGCCCCAAAGCCCACCACCATCAGGAAGTAGGCCACCAGCAGCAGCGGGCGATGGGCCGCCGCCCTGGCCATGTCCATCGCGCCGCCGGCCAAAAAGTCCGGTGTCTCCATGTAAAACGCCACAAAGAAATACCCCGCCAGCGCCATGCCCGCGCCAAACACGGAAAAGCCCAAATACTTAAAGCCCGCCCGCCGGGCGGAGGCCGTGGCGTTGTGCAGTACCAGCGGCACCGTGATGAGGGACATCATCTCAAAAAACATATACAGCGTCACAAAATTTTTCGCCATAGCCAGGCCCATCAGCACCCCCAGGGTCATGGTGGAAAAGCCCAAAAATCGCTCCGGCCGCTCCACGTGCCGCAGATAGGGGAAGGAAAACACCATCACCGGTGCCCAAATCGCCGCCACCAGCACCATGAAAAATTTCGCCAAGCTGTCGCTGCGCAGGGCCAGATGCAGCCCCCCCTGAATGGTCATCAAATCCACCGTCCGGGCAGGCTCCAGACAAACCGCCCCCACCAGGACCGCCGTTGCCAGTACCACCAGCAGCGTCAAGCGGTTTCGCACCTGTTCAGTTTTCTGCCGGAAGACGAACACGCCGCCGACAAGGGGCAGCAAAATGGGCAGCAATAACAGCATGAGGGTGTACCTCTCCAATCTCAAATCAGCCGGACGCCGGCCTGCAACACATTGATAATGGGATGATAGAAAATCCCCAGCACAAAAATACCAAGCATCAACACCACCGCCGCCGCGGTAAAGGAGCGGTCAAAGCGCAGTGCCTCCGGCTCCACATCCGCCAGCACCGCCGCCTCCTCCGCCGTCGGCGGACGCACCCAAATTGCCAGCAGGGCCGGCACGTAATACAGGGCGTTGAGCACCGTGGACAGGGCAATGGTCAGCAAAATCACCGTGCTCTTCCCCGTGGGCAGGGACGCGCTGGCAAAATACAGCTTGGAGACAAAGCCACCAAACAGCGGAATGCCAATCATGGACAGCGCCCCTACGGTAAAGCCGACCCCGGCGGTGACATCCCGGTAGGCGCTGCCCCGGAGATTCTTCATGCTGTGGTGGTGTCCGGTGACGGCGGAGAGCCGCCCCGCGCAGGCAAACAGCAGCGGCTTGCAGCAGGCGTGGACCAA
>JAVVPH010000311.1:0-2028 GCA_036655835.1 Oscillibacter sp. | reverse complement strand
TTGGTATCCGCTTTTTCAAAAAGTTCCTGCCCCGCCCTGCCGCTGCCCTTCTTGCTTTTTGCGGGTGCGGGGGTTAAAATAGCATTAAAAGAAATTGACTGGAGGAATCGGTATGAAAGATGGTTTTGTTTCTGTGGCTTGCGGAACCCCGCCCCTGCGGCTGGCGGACTGCGATTACAACGCGGAGCAGACCTTTACCCTCATGCGCAGCGCCGCCCAGGCCGGGGCAAAGCTCCTGGTGCTGCCGGAGCTGGGCCTGACGGGCTATACCTGCGGGGACCTGTTCCATCAGGACAGCCTCCTGCGGGGCGCGGAGGAGGCCCTGCACACCGTGCTGGAGGCCACCCGGCATCTGGACTTGATTGCCGCCGTGGGACTGCCCCTGCGGCACGATAACAAATTGTATAATACGGCGGCAATTATACAGAGCGGAAAAATTTTAGGTCTAATTCCCAAGACCCATCTCCCCAATTACGGCGAATTTTACGAAAAACGCCAGTTCGCCCCCGCGCCGGCGGAAAACGGCGTCGCCACCCTCTGCGGGCAGACGGCACCCTTTGGCACGAAGCTGATTTTTGCCTGCCGGGACCTGCCCGCCCTGGTACTGGGCTTTGAAATCTGCGAGGATTTGTGGGCACCGGTGTCCCCCTCCGCCGCCCTCTGCGCCGCCGGGGCCACGGTCATCGGCAACCTCTCCGCCAGCAACGAGGTGCTGGGCAAGGAGGAATACCGCCGCCGTCTCGTCACCATGCAGTCCGCCAAGCTCCTCTGCGGCTACGTGTACGCCAGTGCCGGGGAGGGTGAATCCACCTCCGACGCGGTGTTCGGTGCCCACCAGATGATTGCGGAAAACGGCTCTATGCTCCAGGAAAGCCGCTTTGAACAGGGCCTCTCCCTCTCGGAAATTGACGTGAACCGCCTTTGCTTTGAGCGTCGCCGGACCCAGGTGTTCGGCGCAAGCCCGGCGGGGTACGAGACGATTCCCTTCTCGCTGACGGTGGAGGAAACCGCCCTCACCCGCTACGTGGCGGCCCAGCCCTTTGTGCCGGAAAATAAAGAGGACCGGGACGCCCGCTGCCGGGAGGTGCTGCTGATCGCCTCCCTGGGCCTCAAGCAGCGTCTGCTCCACACCGGGGCCAAAACCGCCGTGGTGGGCCTCTCCGGCGGTCTGGATTCCACCCTGGCGGTGCTGATCACCGGCCTTGCGTTCCAGATGGCGGATAAGCCCACCAGTGAAATTCTCGCCGTCACCATGCCCTGCTTCGGCACCACGGACCGCACCCGGAACAACGCCGTGATTCTGGCGGAAAAACTGGGGGCGACCCTGCGGACTGTGGATATTTCCCAGACCGTCCGCAGTCATTTTCACGACATCGGCCACGACATGGGGGACCTCTCCGTCACCTTTGAAAACGCCCAGGCCCGGGAGCGGACCCAGGTGCTGATGGATATGGCCAACGCCACCGGGGGCCTGGTCATCGGCACCGGGGACCTGAGCGAGCTGGCCCTGGGCTGGTGTACCTACAACGGCGACCACATGAGTATGTACGGCGTGAACGCCTCCATTCCCAAGACCCTGGTGCGGCACTTGGTGGCGTATTTGGCCCGGGACAACGCGGAAAAGGACGAGGCACTGCGGGAGGTACTGGAGGATATTTTGGACACCCCCGTCTCGCCGGAGCTGCTCCCCGCCGTGAAGGGGAAAATCTCCCAGGAGACGGAAAATTTGGTGGGACCCTACGAGCTCCACGACTTTTTCCTCTATCAGATGCTCCGCTGGGGGGACTCGCCGAAAAAGGTGTTCCGTCTGGCGGTTTACGCCCTGGGGGACAAGTACAGCCGGGACGTGATTTTGAAGTGGCTCAAGGTATTTTACCGCCGCTTTTTCTCTCAGCAGTTCAAGCGCAACTGCCTGCCCGACGGGCCGAAAGTTGGCTCCGTGGCCCTCTCCCCCCGGGGAGATTGGCGGATGCCCAGTGACGCCTGCGCCGCGCTCTGGCAGGCGGAAGTGGATACATTGCAATAAAT
>JAVVPH010000310.1:0-2075 GCA_036655835.1 Oscillibacter sp. | reverse complement strand
TCGCCAAAGGTGAAGCCGGGGAAGGCTTTTTCCACGATAAAGGCGGAGATGCCCCGCACGCCGATGTCCGGCGTGGTGACGGCGAAAATCACATAGGTTTCCGCCTTGTCCGCGTTGGTGATGAAAATTTTGCCGCCGTTTAAAATGTAGTGGTTGCCATCCAGCTCCGCCGTAGTCTCCGTGCCGCCGGCATCACTGCCCGCGTTGGGCTCCGTCAGGCCGAAGGCCCCCAAATGCTTGCCGCTTGCCAGGGGCACCAGATATTTCTGCTTCTGGGCCTCGGTGCCGTAGGCGAAAATGGGCCAAGAGCCAAGGGAGACATGGGCGGAGAGAATCACGCCGCTGCCGCCGTCCACCCGGGCCAGCTCCTCCACGGCGATGGCATAGCTCAAAATATCCGCCCCCGCGCCGCCGTATTCCTTGGGGAAGGGCAGTCCCAGAATCCCCATTTCACCCAGCTTTTGCACGGCCTCGGTGGGAAAACCGTTCTGCTGGTCCATCATAAACGCGATGGGCTGGATTTCTGCCTCGGCGAAGGCTCTCACCTTGGCGCGTAAGAGTTCGTGCTCCTGTGTTGTTTGGAAATTCATGTGGATTTGCCTCCTTCTTATAGTGTACAATTTTTATCCAGATTAAATCCCGCAAAACGCGCATCCATGCTCAGAATGCGCGGCTTGGGAAAGAATCAACGGGGACAATCGGTGAAGAGACTGGCGACGGAATATTGCTTCATGGAGTCGTTGACGGCGTTTTGAATGGCGGATAGATGGCAGTGGACCGAGCAGCCCCGGTGGGCCTTGCGCCAGTCGCAGGCGTAGGCCGGGTCCATGCAGGAGGAAACCAGTCCGCAGTCCCCCATGGCGCACATCACGTCGTACAGGGTGAGCCGGTCCAAATCGCCTGTCAGCAGGCACCCGCCCCCGGCACCCCGGGTGACGGAGACAAAGCCCGCCGCCGTCAGCTTTTGCACAATTTTGTAGACAAAGCCGGTGGGGAGCTGTTCCGCCTTGCAAAGGTCCGGCACGCTCAAGCGCGCTCCCGGGGACAGGGCCCGCAAAACCCGCAGGGCGTAATCCGTTTCCTTGGTAATCAGCAACTGTTTCACCTCCGTTTTCATCAATATACCATATTGGACAATTTTTGTCAAGATTAAAATGTGCAAAATAACGAAGGAAATTTGAGTTTGCCTGTGCTATACTGAAAATAGTCAAAAGGCGGCACGGCTTGTCAAAGAACCCTGAAACGAAGCTGTGCCGACCACTGGTTTCACAGGTTATTTTGAATAGGAGATGTGGTAAATGAAGTTGCATTGCATCTATTTCAGCCCCACCGGCGGTACGGAGCGGGTGGTCCGTCTGCTGGCTGAGGCATGGGACGAGCCGGCCCAGGCGGTGGATTTGTCCCTGACGGACGGGAAGTACGGGGACCGGGCCTTTCCCCCGGAGGATTTGTGTCTCATCGCCGTGCCCTCCTTTGGCGGGCGGGTGCCGGCGGTGGCGCTGCAGCGGCTGGGGCAAATGAAAGCGGATGGGACCAACGCCGTATTGGTGGTGACCTATGGCAACCGCGCCTATGACGACACGCTGTTGGAGCTGGAGGAAACGGCCCGGCAAATCGGGTTTCACGTGGTTGCCGCTGTGGCCGCCGTCACGGAGCACTCCATTATGCACCAATTTGCCGCCGGTCGCCCGGATGAGGCGGACCAAACCCGTTTGCGGGCATTCGGCCGGCAAATCAAGGAAAAACTGGCGGAGCATACCGCCCTGTCCCCCTTGGCTCTGCCGGGAAATCAGCCCTATCGGGAGTATCACGGCGTGCCGTTCAAGCCCGAGGCGGACAAGTCCTGCACCGATTGCGGCATCTGCGCCGCCCGCTGTCCCGTGGGGGCCATCCCTGTGCAGACCCCCTCGCAGACGGATAAAACCCGCTGTATCTCCTGTATGCGCTGCATGGCTGTCTGCCCGCCCCATGCCCGCAAGCTCAACACGGCTGTGCTGTTTGTGGCGGGAAAAAAGATGGAAAAGGTCTGCTCTGTTCGGAAAGAAGCGGAGCTCTTTCTGGGCTGATGGCGAAAA
>JAVVPH010000309.1:0-2091 GCA_036655835.1 Oscillibacter sp. | reverse complement strand
GTGACGGTTTTCTCCCCGTAAATCTGGCGGATGACGGCGTTTAAGGTACCCTTCAAGTCCGCCATGGTGATGCCCTTATCCACCACCAGTCCCTCAATTTGATGGAACATGGGGGAGTGGGTGGCGTCCACCTCGTCCTTGCGGTACACCCGGCCGGGAACCAGCACCCGAATGGGAAGGGGGCGGGTTTCCATGGCGCGAATCTGCATGGGGGAGGTCTGACTGCGGAGCATGACCCGGCTGCCCTCATCGAAATAGAAGGTGTCGGACCACTCCCGGGAGGGATGGTCGGCGGGGGCGTTGAGCTTGTCGAAGTTGTATTCCGCCAGCTCCACCTCGGGGCCGTCCAGAATTTCAAAGCCCATGCCGATGAAAATTTCCTTGATTTCGTCCAGCACGGTATACATGGGGTGCTTGTGGCCCACGGCTTGGACCTTGCCGGGGATGGTGACATCCACGGTTTCCCGGAGGATTTGAAGCTCCAGGGCCTTGCGGGCCAGAATGGCGGACTGGGATTCAAAAGCCTCCTCCAAGCTGGCGCGGACCTCGTTGGCCATTTGGCCCATGACGGGGCGCAGCTCGGCGGAGAGCGCGCCCATCTGCTTTAAAACGGCGGTCAACTCGCCCTTTTTTCCGAGATACTTGACCCGGAGTGACTCCAACTCGGCCCCCGCCTGGGTGCCGGAGATGGAGTCCAGCGCACTTTTGCGGATGGCTTCCAATTGTTCCTTCATCGTCTGTTCTCCTTACGTTTGTGTCGAAAAAGCCTGCGAGCTTTTTCGATTGAATGAAACCACCGCTGTTGGCGATGGTTTTGCGCAGGACTGCGCGAGTCAATGTGTTTGAAACGGGTACAGGCCCCGGTTCAAACGAGTTCATGTTCTGATTGCCCAAGGCAAAAACGCGGTGAAACCCGGGGCAAAAGGGCAACAAAAAAGACCCCTCATCCCAAGATTGGGACGAAAGGCCATGCTTCCGTGGTACCACCCAAATTCGCGCCCAAAAGGACGCGCACTTCATTGCCCCGATAACGGAGGGCCTCCGGTTCTGTCTCCAGAACGGCTCCCGGGCGAACCAAACGACACACCGCGGATTGGCTTACAGCCGGCGACCAATCCTCTCTGAAGCGGTGAAAACTCGCTATTTTCCCGTTCATTGCTGCTAGTAACTACTATATATAACACGCTTTGCCGGAAAATGCAAGCCCTCCTCCAACGGAAATTCGTCAGAATTTCGAGGAAGCACCCGGGAATTGCAGCACCGCAGTGCTGCCGGGACAGACGAAGCGAGGGTGGGAGAATCAGCCGTCGATGCCGTTGACCACCTCGATGGCGGCGACAGCACCATCTTGCACATAGAAGAAGATGCGCATAAAGCCCGGGCCGGGTTCGTAAATCCAAGCGCCGTCCGCCGCCGGTATGGGCAGGATGGAGTTTGAAGTAATTTCTTCGCTTTTTAGCCAGACCAGTTCATCGGGATAATGCGTCTTTAAATCGGCCTCCGACTCGCCGCAGCGGGCACCCCGGCGGGTCCAGAGGGAGGTGGCGGGGGAGGCATCGGCGGTGGTCATGGCAATGAGATACTCCCGGCCGTCCGCCGCCGCGTATTGCAGGTTTAAGTTGCCGCTGACGACGGTATAGTCCTGATTGCTGTCCTCCAAAAGCTCCGGCGTGCCGGAGAGAAGTTCATAGCCCCAGGGATATTTGCCGTCCTGCACGCCAAGCTGAAGCATGGAAAAGAGAGACTGATTTTCCGCAAAGCTGCGGCTTCGCGCTGTCAACGGCCCCAAGGAAAATTCCTGCTGGGGGGTGACAGGGTGCTGGTCCGCCTGTCCCTTTGCGTATTGCGTCCGCAGTTGGTCAATGACATCTGCCTCACCGTCATTTTCGGGGGTCAGTCCATCCAGCAGGGCCGCAAAGTCGTCGTCGGGATACCAGTAGGCCGCCGCCCCGGCAATCAGGGGAAGAATCTGTGCCTGCCACTCGCCGCGCAAGCCTGCGAGAACGGACAGAATTTGGGCGGGGCGGTTGGTAAAGCGGCGGTACAAAAGGTCACTGGGGCCTTCGGTGAGGGCACCGTCGGAATGGAGGA
>JAVVPH010000308.1:0-2107 GCA_036655835.1 Oscillibacter sp. | reverse complement strand
GGAACTTGGGTTCTGGGAACTTGAGCGCTTTGGAACCTCGGAACTCGGGAAACTCTGCTGTTCGCCAATCCATAAAACATACTTGACACGCAGACAGTTGCTCTGGACATTGCCAAAACGGTTCTCGTGTGGCTCACCAATGTGAGGATGTTTCGTCTTTGGGTGTAAGGGAGTTTACGCGGGGTTCTGGGGTGCTTCGGTGTCCGAACGGTGCGGGGTATCGGGAACTTTGGGAATCTCTGAGCTAACCTAGCCCATGGGACTCACTCCTTTCCTGTGTCTACAATATACAATGATTGAATTTGTTTGTCAATAGTTTTTGTGCAATTTTACGTTTTCACTAAGAATTTCTCTTGAAATTAGCGATAAACACAATTGGCCTCAGTTCATGGACAGCCCGGCGTTTTTCAGCAGGCAAAAATGATTTTTTCGAAAGGTGAGCACCCCCGCCTCCCGCAGTTTTCCCAGGGTGGCGGACAGCGCACTGCGCTCCACCGCCAGATAATCCGCCAGCTGCTGACGGTCCAGCGGGATGTCAAATTCCGGGCCGCCACAGCGCAGAGCCTGTTCCGAGAGGTAGCTGAGGAGCTTTTCCCGGATGCCCCGCCGGGCCATATGACCCATTTTCCGGGTGAGCATTCCGTTTTTTTGAGCCAAAACCGTGACCAAATTCTCCGTCAGCCGCCGGTGAAAGCCGCAGGCCCGCTCGCATCCGCCGGAGAGCTTTTCGCCGTTCAACAGCAAAATTTCCGTGTCCTCCGCCGCCACCACGGACACCGCCAGCGGTTCCCCGGGGAGACAGGCGTAGGCCTCCCCAAAGAGCTCCCCCAGACCTGCCAAGCCCACAATGGTCCGGTTGCCCCAAAAGTCCTCCTGCACGATGTGGACCCCGCCGGAGAGCACCACGCCCAGCACCGCCGTGGGCTGTCCGGCGGGGAGCACCGTCTCCCGGCGGGCATAGTGCCGCCGCCGGCCCTCCACGCAGGTCAGCAGTGCCGGCAAATCCTCCGCCGCAATTCCCTGAAACAGGAGCGTCGCTTGCAATATTCCAAAAAAATTCACTTGATTTCTCCCTTCCGTTGGAAAAACAACATACTTTTCAAAGATAGTATAGGATACTAAGGCCAACAACGCAAGAAAAATAAAAAAGGAGGCACACTATGATTCGGACCATCATTCAAATTGACGAGGCGGCGTGCAACGGCTGCGGCGCTTGCGCCAACGCCTGCCACGAGGGCGCCATTGCCATGGTCAACGGCAAGGCGACGCTGCTGCGGGACGACTACTGCGACGGCTTGGGCAATTGTCTCCCGGTCTGCCCCACCGGGGCCATCCGCTTTGTGGAGCGGGAGGCGGCGGCCTTTGACCCGGCGGCAGTCCCCGGCACAGCCGCCCAGGCAGCCGACTGCGCCCGCCAGCCCTGCCCCGGCAGTCAGTCCCGGCAGCTCCGCGGCACAGCCGCCGTAGGGGCCGATTCCCCGGCGGCTGTGTCCCATCTGGCCCAGTGGCCGGTGCAGTTGAAGCTGGCACCGGTGAACGCCCCCTATTTTGAGGGCGCGGACCTGCTGATTGCGGCGGACTGCGCCGCCTACGCCTGCGGAGATTTTCACCCGCGCTTTATGGCGGGCCGCGTCACGCTGATTGGATGCCCCAAGCTGGACGAGGGAGATTACAGCGAAAAGCTGACGGCCATTTTGCGGGAGAACAAGGTCCGCAGTGTGACGGTGGTACGGATGGAGGTCCCCTGCTGCGGCGGTATCCAACGGGCCGTGGAGACGGCTCTGCGGGACTGCGGAACCCACATCCCCCGACTGGTGGTGACACTGGGCCGGGATGGAACTATCATAGAATAAGAAGGAGAATTCACGATGAACGCAATTGTCAATGAAGCCTGCATCGGCTGCGGCCTGTGCGCGGGAGCCTGCCCGGTGGTATTTCGCATGACGGACGACGGCGTGGCCGTGGGGAGCGAGGTCCCCGAAAATCAGGAGACTGCCGCCAAGGAGGCCAAGGAGGGCTGTCCCGTCAGTGCCATTTCTCTGGAGGACTAAAAGCGGCATATCGCTTGTCCCAAGGCGTCATCATTTACTCAAATGATGACGCCTTT
>JAVVPH010000307.1:0-2114 GCA_036655835.1 Oscillibacter sp. | reverse complement strand
GCGCTTATAATTTTGACAGGATATGCCGCTTATAGGCCAAAAATTCCGCTGTCAGGGCAAAATCCTTGGCTCTGGGCTTGGGCTCCGCAATGATCAGCTCCTCAGTGATGCGCCCCGGCTGCCCGGTGAGCAGATAGATGCGGTCCGAGAGCAAAATGGCCTCGTCAATATCGTGGGTGATGAACAGCGTGGAGAGGCGGATGCGCGCCATCACCTCCAAAAACCAACTGTGCATAGCGGCCTTGGTCAGGGTATCCAGGGCGGAAAAGGGCTCGTCCAGTAAGGCCACATTGTGGGAGAACATATAGGTCCGCAGCAATGCCGCCCGCTGGCGCATTCCGCCGGAGAGCTGGGCAGGCCACTTTTTTTCCGTGCCCGCCAAGCCGAACTCCTCGAAAAGCGCGGAGGCCTGCGCTCTGGCCTCCTGCTTGGGCACGCCCCGCAGCAGCAGGGGCAGGGCCACGTTGTCCTCGATGGTGCGATAGGGCAGCAGCAGGTCCTTTTGCAGCATATAGCTGATGTGGCCGGGCCGGTTGGTGACCTCTTCTCCATCCAGAAACACCTGCCCCGCATCCGGTGCCAGCAGGCCGGAGATGATATTGAACAGCGTGGATTTGCCGCCGCCGCTGACGCCCAGCAGGCACACCAGCTCGCCCTCTCCCAGGGTGATGGAGACGTCCTCCAGCACCGGCTTTTCGTCAAAGGCCCGGCTGACGTGCCGCACTTCCAGCTTGTTCATCCCATTCTCCTTGTGTTGCAATTTATGCCAATTTTTAAGGAAGCTCGTATTATGCCGGCAGGTAGTCGTTGGTAAAGCCGGTGTTTTCGGGAATTTCCGTCTCGCTGAGGCCGTTTTCGTTGAGCCAGTTGTAGAAACCGTTCCAGCGGGCGGCGTCGAACACACCCCAGGAGGCGGCATCGGCAATGTACTGCTCCGCCAGATATTTTTGGCTTGCCAGCACCAAATCCGCGCTGTCCTTCAGCTCCGGCGCGGCGGCAATGAGGAGGTCTGCGGCCTCCTCGGGGTTTTCGGCGGCGAAGGTGTAGCCCTTGGAAAGTGCCGCCAGGAAGGCCTTTGCCGTATCCGGGTCATTTTTCAAAAAGTCGTTATTGGCAATGACCACAGGGGTATAGTAGTCAAACACCGGGTCAACGTCCTTGAACGCGAAATAATCCGTTGCCAGACCCGCCGTCTCGCAGGCCATGCCGCCCCAAGCGTAGAACACCCAGATGGCATCCACGGATTTGCTGTCCAGGGCGGACACCTCGTCCGTGACGGTGGAGGGAATCAAAACCACCTTGGAGAAATCGCCGCCGTCGGCCTCCACCACCTGCTGCATGGTGGCTTTTTCCACCGGCAGGTCCCAAGTGGCGTACTGCTTGCCCTCCAGGCCCTTGGGCCGGTCCATGCCCTCGCCCTTGCGGGAGAGGATGCCGGAGGTGTTGTGCTGAATCATAGCCGCCACGGCGGTGATGGGCAGGGCATTATCCCCCACCAGCGCCGGGGCCATGGAGTCCTGGAAGGACACGCCGAACTGGGCCTTGCCGGAGCCGACCAGCACTTCCGCGCCGTCCTCGGGGGGCTGGACAATTTCCACGTCCAAACCGGCCTCCTCAAAATAGCCCTTGGCCACGGCGGCGTAAAGGCCGGTGTGGTTGGTGTTGGGGGTCCAGTCCAGAACGAAGGTGACCTTCGTCAATTCCTTGTCGCCGGCGGGGTCGGCTGCGGGAGGGGCCTCTTTTGCGCCGCAGGCGGCAAGAGAGAGCGTCAGGGTCAGCGCCAACAGCGCGGCGGAAATTTTCTTGAAATACTTCATATGGATTTGTTCTTCTTTCTTTAAGGCAATACCGCACCATTTTAAGCGCGGCATTGCGCAGTTAGATTTTTTGTCAGCTTGTGCAAAAACGGCGCAGACGGGCTGACGCCCGGCAAGACACTTTTGTGCAAGATGGCGGAAAATAGACAAGCAAGGGCGCGCTTAACGGTGTTGCCTCAATCTTGCTGATGCAGGTGATGATAGGGCATGCATTTGCGCTCCGCCAAGTCCACCAGCGCCATCAGCAGCAGGCTGATGATGGAGATGAGAAAAATGACGGCAAACATTTTGTCAAAG
>JAVVPH010000306.1:0-2145 GCA_036655835.1 Oscillibacter sp. | reverse complement strand
TTTATTTGTACAGGGCGGGCTTGTCCATGGTGTCCACCTTCATGAAGGTGGAGGTACCCCGGGAGGCGTTCAGCGCGTCACCGGCGACGCAGGCGACATAGCCGTCCCACGCGGAGGGGCCGGCCAGCTTGTCCTGCTCGATGGACTGGACCCACTGGCACATCTCAATGTCATAGGCCTCAATGAAGCGCTCCTTCCAGTCGGTCATGATGGGCATGGCCTCGGAGGGGTCCTTCGTCACGTCGGGGCGGGAGCGGCGCACCACGGCATAGGGGTCCGGCAGCTTGACGGTGCCGTTTTCGCAGACCACCTCGCACTGGATATCGTAGCCGTAGCCGTCTGCCACCTGGACCTCCACGTCGATGAAGCAGCCCTTTTTGGTGCGCAGGAGGACCACCTGGGGATTGTCATAGCCCTTGTTGGAGTTGGCGGACTGGCGCACGCGGACCGCCTGGGCATCCTCGTACTCGTCGTCCAGCAGCCAGCGGCAGATGTCCAGCTCGTGGATGGCCACGTTGGTGATGCCGTTTTCGGTTTTGAAGCCCGGGCCTTGGGCCACGTTGCGGTGGCAGGCCTTAATCAGCAGGGGTGCGCCCAGCTCGCCGGAGTCGATGATGCGCTTCATCTCGGCGTAGCCCCGGTCATAGTGACGCATAAAGCCCACCTGCACCAGCCGCTTGCCGATGGCGGTTTCCCGGTTGATAATCTCCTCGCAGTCCTTGGCGTTCTGGCTGAGGGGTTTTTCGCAGAAGCACCACTTCTTCTGGGCCAGGGTCTTCATGACGTAATCATGATGGGTGGCGTCGATGGAGGTGATGACCACGGCATCCACGCCGGCGTCGGCAATCATGCCGTCGCAGTCGCTGCCGAAGGATTTGATGCCATACTTGGCGGCGGTGTCGTCCGCGGCGGCGGCCACATAGTCGGAAACAGCCACTACGGTGGCACCGGGGACCGTCTCAATGATGCGGCGGCAATGATCGCGGCCGATGGCGCCGCAGCCGATAATACCAATGTTCAACATAATAAAATACCTTCCTTTTATCTCTGATTGTAAAAAATTTGAAGATTGTCATGGAATTGGGCAGTCAGATTTTTTGTCAGTTGGCGCAAAAGCGGCGCAGGCGGGCTGCCGCCCGGCAAACGGTTTTGTGGGAGATGGCGAAAAATCCGCAAACAAGCCCTTGGCAAAGGCCGAAGGCCGTGCTCTGTGCGGGGATACATACCTTAATAGGACAGAATGATTTTTCTGCACTGAGGACAGCGGGAGGCGGGGAATCCGGGGGACTTTGCGCCCGCCGGAACACCGAAGCGCTTTTAATACTTCCGCGCGTCCTTGAGATGGGCCTGCAAATCCGCGTAGGCGGCATGGTTTTCTACCCGCTCAGACACCTCGGGATTGCCCACCCGCCACCAAGCGCCGTAGCCGTCGGTCATGGTTTTGGGCAGCACCTTGATATCAAAGAGGACCGGGGTGTTTTTCACCTTTTTGGCATCCGCCAGGGCGGCGGACAGCTCCTCCATGGTGCGGATGCGATAGGCCTTGCAGCCGTAAGCCTCCGCCACAGCGGCGTAGTCAATGTCCATGAAATCGCCGAAGAGGCCGTCCTTGCTGCGGTAGCGCAGCTCGGTGCACAGCACCTCGTTGCCCTGCCCCACCTGCAAATTGTTGATACAGCCGTAGCTGGCGTTGTCGAAGAGGCAGATGTTCACCTTTTTGTGCTCCTGGGCCGCGGTAATCAGCTCGCCGTGGAGCATATTGAAGCTGCCGTCGCCGCAGAAGCCATAGACCTCGTGGGCATCGCCGATGGCCAGCTTCACGCCCAGCGCGCCGGCCACCTCGTAGCCCATGGTGGAATAGCCGTATTCCATATTATAGGTATCCACGCCGGTGGGCCGCCACATCCGCTGCATATCGCCGGGGAGGGAACCGGCGGCACCGATGGCCACATCGCCCTCCTCCATGGCATGGTTGATTGCGCCCAGGGCGGCGGTCTGGGTCAACTGGGCCTTCACGTCTTTTGCAAAGCGTTTGGCGGAGTCGGCGTTGGCGTCGTTTATATTGGGCTTCCAGGATTTTTGATCCTCGAAGGTCGTGCCGTCCAGCCGGTCCAGCTCCAACAGCCACTTGTCCTTGGCGGCTTT
>JAVVPH010000305.1:0-2166 GCA_036655835.1 Oscillibacter sp. | reverse complement strand
CCATCGGACTGATTATCGTCACCGCCTATCCGGAATACAACATCATTTTCGCCAATGAAAAATTTTGCGAAATGCTGGGCTTCACAGAGGGGTGCGCGCCGCTGCAAGCCGCCCATCGATCCGCGTGGAGCTGCATTTACAGGGAGGATATTCAGCGGCTCAAGACGGAGGCCGCCCTGCGCAACGGCGACCCCGAGCTTTATGAGATTGACTATCGCCTGGTGAAACAAGACGGCAGCCTGATTTGGGTCAGCCAGTGCTCCCAGCATATGCAGGGTGAAAATGGGGACGAGCTGGTCTATGCCTACTACACGGATATTACGGCCCAAAAGCAGACGGAGCAGGCCCTCCGGGAGAGCGAGTTCCGCTATGCCGCCGCCATTCGCTCCTCCAACATCAACATTTGGGAATATGACTACGCCGCCGATACCATGCGGATTTTCTCCACCTCCCCCAGAGCCAACCCCAAGGACGGCCTCATCCTGAATTATCTGGACACGGTGGTGTCCGAGGGGCACATCCGACAGGACAGCGCGCCGCTGCTTTTTGACATGATTGCGCGGCTGCGGCAGGGCGAACAGGAAGTCACCGCCGACCTCTGGATTCGGCAGAACCCGGCGGACGAATTTTGGTGTGAGCGGGTCATCTATACCAATGTCTTTGACGAGGAAGGCAAACCCGCCAAGGCCTTCTGCGTGGGGCGGGACATCACCCGGGAGAAGGAAGCGGAAAAGCGCTACCGGGACGAGCTGTCCTATCGGGAGGCCATGCAAAAGGCCACCATGGCCTCCATCAATGTGAATTTGACCCAGAATACCATTTTGGACTATAAGAGCATTTTCCCGGAGGTGGCCGCCCGCATGGGCACCGCAACCACGGCCCAGGCGTATTTTGACCAGGTATTCACCGAAATCGCCACTGCGGATATGCAGGCGCAGTACCAGTCCGTGTTCAATCGGGAGACTCTGCTCTGGCAGTTTGCCAACGGAGAAACCACCCGCACCATGGAGCTGCCCAGACGGATAGAGGGCCGCAAATATTGGACGGTTGTGACGGTCCATATGATGAAGCGGACGGAGGACCAAAACATCGTCGCCTTCCTGTATTCCACCAACATCACCGGCGAGCGCACCATGCAGCAGATCATGAACGCCGTTATGCAAACGGATTACGACTTTTTGGTGGTGGTGGATGCCCTGCGAAATTCCGCCGTGCGTTACAGCGAAAAAGCGTTGGGCAACGCCTATGTGGAGGAAAGCGAAAATTTCGAGGCGGAAACCCAAGCCTATCTGCGCCGTTACATCTCCCCCGAGGATATCCCCCACGCGGTGGCGGAGCTCACCCTGAAAAACATTCTCGCCCAACTGGAAAACCATCTGACTTACAGCATTTTTTACAGCGTACCCGGCCCCGGCGGCATTTGCAGAAAGCAGCTGCGCTTTAGCTACATCAGCCGCGAGACGAAAAGCATTTTGATGACCCGGACGGACATCACCGATGCCGTGGAGGCGCAGGAAAAAAAGAACCGGGAGCTGGTGGCGGCGGTGCAGATGGCGGAGCGGGCCAACGCCGCGAAGTCGGAGTTTCTCTCCCGCATCAGCCACGAAATCAGAACCCCCATGAACGCCATTATGGGCATGAACCAGTTGGCCTTGCAGCGCTTGGACAATCGGGATTTTGTGGGCGAGTGCATTGAAAAGGCCCAGTATTCCTGCCGTTATCTCTTGCAGCTTTTGGGGGATATTTTGGATATGTCCAAAATTGAAAGCGGCAAAGTGGTGCTGAAAAACGAGCTGTTGGCCTGCCAGCCCCTGTTGGACGCCGTCAGTGCCATCATCCAAACCCAGGCGGCGGAAAAGGACGTGCGCTACGTGGTGACGCAGTTTGAGGACCGTCGATGCAACTATCTGGGGGACGGTGTGCGGCTCCAGCAAATTCTCATCAACATTCTCTCCAACTCCGTGAAATTTACCCCCCGGGGCGGAACCGTCCGTATGGACATCTCCCGGATAGCGGCGGATGCCCACCGAGAGGTGATCTGCTTCACCATCAGCGACACGGGCATCGGCATCGGGGCGGCGTTTTTGCCGGAGCTGTTCAAGCCCTTTTCTCAGGAGCACAGCGGCACCCGCTCCGGCTACGGCGGCAGCGGCTTGGGCCTTGCCA
>JAVVPH010000304.1:0-2166 GCA_036655835.1 Oscillibacter sp. | reverse complement strand
CGGGGGGCGCGGGCACCTGGCGGGGCACCGGCGGCATGGCCACCAAGCTGGCGGCGGCCAACATCGCCATGGGTGCCGGCTGTGACATGGTCATCACCAACGGACAGCGGACGGAGGACCTCTACGACATCGTGGCGGGCAAGGACGTGGGCACCCGCTTTATCGCTTCAAAATAAGGAGGAATTTTTGATGACAGCACTGGAACAGCAGGGCCGCTGCGCCAAGCAGGCGGCTCGCAGCTTGGCAACGGCAGGCTCCGCCCAAAAATGTGCCGCGCTGGAAGCCATCGCCGCCCTTTTGCACCGGCAAAAGGACCTGTGGCTTGCAGCCAACGCCGAGGATGTGGCGGCGGCAAGGGAGGCCGGCATGGGCACTGCCATGCTGGACCGATTGACCCTGACCCCGGAGCGGATTGACGGCATTGTGGACGCAGTGCGTCAGGTGGCGGCTCTCCCCGACCCCATCGGTCAGGTAACACACATGGAAACCCGGCCCAACGGCCTGGTCATCGGGCGGAAAACCGTTCCTCTGGGCGTGATTGCCATTATTTTTGAGGCCCGGCCCAACGTCACCGTGGACGCGGCGGCGCTGTGCCTGAAATCCGGCAACGTCTGCATTTTGCGGGGCGGGAAGGAGGCCATCCGCTCCAACCGGGCGGTGGTATCCCTGATGCGCCAAGCCTTGGAGCAGGCGGGTCTGCCCGCAGACTGTGTCTCCCTGGTGCAGGACACCAGCCACGAAACCGCCAACGAATTGATGCACCTGAACCGCTACGTGGACGTGCTGATTCCCCGGGGCGGCGCGGGCCTGATTCGCGCCGTGGCAAATCAAGCCAGCGTCCCCGTCATCCGCACCGGCGAGGGCGTCTGCCATATCTTCATCGATCGGGACGGGGATTTGGACATGGGTGCCAGCATTCTCTGCAACGCCAAGTGCTCCCGCCCCTCTGTGTGCAACGCGGCGGAGTGCGTCCTCATCGCGGAGGACGTGGCGGCGGCATTTTTGGAAAAAGCCCTGCCCCTGCTGGCTCCCTACCATGTGGAGCTGCGCTGTGACACGGCGGCGCTCCCCCTGGTCCCCGGCGGTATTCCCGCTGTGGAGGCGGATTGGGACGCGGAGTATGACGACTATATTCTGGCGGTTCACATTGTAAAGGACCTGGCGGAGGCCGTGGATTTCATCTCGGACCACGGCACCGGCCACTCCGAGAGTATCATCACCAACAACTATTTTACCGCCCAGCACTTTTTGGACCAGGTGGACGCGGCGGCGGTGTATGTCAACGCCTCCACCCGCTTCACCGACGGCGGCGAATTTGGTCTGGGCGCGGAAATCGGCATCTCCACCCAAAAAATGCACGCCCGGGGCCCCATGGGCCTGGCGGAATTGACCAGCTGCAAATATATCATTTACGGGGAGGGACAAATTCGTGAATAAAAAAGAGACAGCCATGGCCACCCTGGGCTTTATCGGCACGGGCCACATGGGCGGCGCACTGGCCCGGGCGGCCTGCAAAACCGTCCCCGGTGACGAGGTGTTTTTGAGCAACCGCACCACGGAAAAGGCCCAGGCCTTGGCCCAGGAGCTGGGCTGTCAGGTGGCGGATAACGAGGCCATCGCCCAGAGCGCGGACTTCATTTTCTTAGGCGTAAAGCCCCAGATGATGGCGGATTTACTGGCGGAGCTGGCCCCCATTTTGGCGGAGCGGGGCACCCGCTTCATCCTGGTCACCATGGCGGCGGGACTGTCCATCGCGGACATTCGCCGCCTGTCCGGCGGGGAGTATCCCGTGCTGCGCATCATGCCCAACACCCCCTCCGCCATCGGCGCGGGGATGATTCTCTACGCCATGGACGGCGTGACCAAGCCGGAGGAGAGCGAATTTCTGGCGGCGCTGTCCGGCGCGGGGACCCTCTCCCCTCTGGCGGAGCATTTGATGGACGCAGGCAGTGCGGTGTCCGGCTGCGGACCGGCCTTTGCGGCGCTGTTTTTAGAGGCCCTGGCGGACGGCGGCGTGGCCTGCGGCCTGTCCCGGGCCCAAGCCACGGAATGTGCCGCGCGCATGGTCATCGGCACCGCCCGGCTGGTGCTGGAAACCGGGCAGCAGCCCGGCGCGCTGAAGGACGCGGTCTGTTCCCCCGGCGGCAGCACCATTCAAGGCGTGCG
>JAVVPH010000303.1:450-2168 GCA_036655835.1 Oscillibacter sp. | reverse complement strand
CGCCAGTGCCTCCGGCGAGTGCATGGTGGATTCAAAGTGCATATGGCTGTCAATCAGCCACGGCACGGCAAAGCGCCCGCCGCAGTCCACGGTTTCCGCCGCCTCCAGCACCACCCCCGGCTCAATGGAGACGATGCGCTTGTTTTTTACATAGATGTCGGTGGCGTAAATCTCCCCGGAGAATACGTTGACCAGCCGCACATTGTGCAGCCGTAAATCGCAGGGGTGACGTCCCAATCCCGTTTCAATGGTATTTTTAATTTCCTCAAATGTCCGCATAGAACCCTTCCTTTACTTCCGCGGCGCCGATGGTATGCCACCTGCCGCATTAACTTTTCGACATAATACCACTTTTTGAAATTCCTGTCTACAAAACGTGCCTTTCACCTGAGGAAGGCACGCAGGAGATTTTCTTTCCCGCGTGCCTTCTCGTTTTGCAACCCCAAAAGAGCACCGCTTGCGCTTTGGGCAAATGCGCTTAGCAACGCGCATTTGTTCAGTGGACATTACATACCGATTCCCACCGGCAAACCGGCAAGAATAAAGATGATGAACAGTGCTGTCATCACCACAAGACTGGTGATGGCCAGCGGGATTTGCGAGGAGATGACCGTACCCATGCCCGGCTTTTCGGGGTTCAGCTCCGGGTCGCGATACTGCTCCATCAACGCCAGCACCGCAATCAGCGCCGCGTTGAGCGGGGTGAGGCCGTTGGTGCAGGAGTCGCCGATACGGGCGGCCAATTGGGTGACGGCGGGATGAACGCCCATTGTGGCAAACATGGGAATGAAAATCGGCGCCAGAATCATCCATTTTGCAGAGCCGGAATACATGAAAATGTTGATAAACGCCACGATGATGATGAACACCACCAGCATGGGCAGTCCCGTGAGATGGATGGAGTTCAAAAACCGCTCGCCGCCGACGGAAATCACGGTGGAGAGGTTCGAGCGGTTGAATTGATAGACGAACAGAGAACAGGGGAACAAAATGAAAATCAAGCTGGCCATTTTGTTGACGCCCTTTTGCAGGATGGGGGGGATATCGCCCTTGTTTTTAATCGTCCCCACGCCATAGCCGAAGGGGATGCCCACGGCGAGGAACAAAAGGCCGATGAGGGGAATCATGCCGTCCAAAAACGGAGATTTGGGGAAGAGCTGGTCCGTTTCCGGGTTCCGCAGGAAGCCGAACACCGCCGGGAAAATGGAGCCGGGCAGCATGCCGATGACCAGAAACACCAAAAATACCGCAGCGCCGATGCCCGCGAATTTAAGACCGCGATGCTCCGCCTCCGTCAGGACAAAATTGTCCTCGATGGCGCTGTTTTCCAAGCGGGAGCGAGACTCTCTGGGAGCCTCGCCAAACAGGGGCACAATGAATTTTTCACTGACAAAGGCGAAGGCCAGCGCCAGGAACCATGTGCACACAAACAGGAAGATGTAGTTGCTCATGGGATGCACCACAAAGCCAAATTCCTCGGCCAAGGGGCCGGAGATGCCGGCGTACAGCGCGTCGGCGGTGGAGGGGAACAGGTTGGCGCCATAGCCCGCCTGCACAGAGCCGTAGGCAATGGTGATGCCTGCCCAGGGGTTGCGCCCCAAGGCCTTGAACAAAATAGCACCGAAGGAGATAGCCAGAATGACGCCCGCGTCGCCGGCGATGTTGGCGCAGACGCCGGCAAGGCAGTGATCACCGGTCTGAAGCCCGGCGTGAGCCGC
>JAVVPH010000303.1:0-440 GCA_036655835.1 Oscillibacter sp. | reverse complement strand
GGGGGGCGCTGCGCAGCATCCGCCGCAGGGCTACGCCGAAAAAGCCCGTTTCTTCCACGGCGGTGATGCAAAATGTGCACACCAGCATGGGAATCAACACAGCGTTGGCCTTATAGGCATTGACGATATTGCTCAAGAAATTTTGCAGTTCCCCACGAGAGAGAAGATTTTGCACCGCCACGGTGGTTTCCGCCAAGGTGCCGTCCTTGGCAGCCGCCATATAGGTGACTTCCACGCCAAAGGCCGCGCAAATCGCGGAAATGATCATGCATCCAATCAGGAGATAGAGGAAAATGTACATAGGGTGCGGCAGCTTGTTGCCCACTCGCTCGACGCCGCGGATAAACCGCATCATGGGTCCTCCGCCGCTTTTTTTGCTTTTGCTGGTCATGAGAATGCCCTCCTTCGCAAAATTGGTTGATGCCCCTCCCCGGGAAAAT
>JAVVPH010000302.1:0-2191 GCA_036655835.1 Oscillibacter sp. | reverse complement strand
GACGGCCAGACGCAGCAGCCGCAGGACGGAAAGCCCAGCATGGCAGAGGCAAAGGTTTTCTTTACCATCAATAACGGGATGATGGGGAAAGCGCAAAAGCTGAATGTCATCGAGCGGGCGTATGCGGCCGGAGAAATCAGCGCCCAGGAGGCAGAAAGATTGCTTAACTATATCGGCGCATAGGAGGAATACATCATGGACGAAATTCTGAAACGTATTCAGCGGGCAAAATCTTTGGGAGCGCCGGCGGCACAACAGGAAAAACCGTGGATGCCGGGCATGAGACTGCCGCCGCTGCCCGCCGTGAAAACAGTGAGAGACACCACCCAACAAATGGGTGGTGTCTCTAGCGGCGCTCTGCCCAGCTTGGGCATTGGGCGGGAAACAGGCGGGAAGCGAGACGGAATTATGGCGCGCATTGAGCGGGAAAAGGAAAGCATTTCCGCGACAAAGGCGCAACGGGAGGATGCTTCTGCCCAAAAAATGGTGGGTATCACGCCGAAAATGAACGCGGAGCGTCACCGCAATCAGGTGCTCGACCCCATTCGCCGTGAGTTGAGCGAAAACTATAAGGAGCGGAAACCGCTTATTGCGGCGCAGAACGCGGCATTTCGCAGCAGAGCGCCCCACGAGGAGCGCAAGGCCATTGAGGACAAGCTTGACGAGGTTGACCGCAAGATTATTGGGCACAAGATTTACGAGCTGCCCATGAAGCGGGCCGAGGCAGACCAAGCGGCATTTTATGAAGAACTGAGTGGAAATCGAAAAACGCTTGAAAGCGCACAGAGCGCCAGAGACTTCCAAACCTCCGTTGACCTTGGGCGAAATCACAAGGGGTCTGTCCTGTTCCCGTGGAACAAGGGCGTGGACGTGGAGCAGGCACTCACCTATCTTGCCGGTGACGACGCTTTTCGCCGGAACGCGGACGAGAACAAGGGGTTTAAGTACAAGAACCTTGACCGCATGACGGACGCGGAGAAGTCCACCCTCTACTACTACGTGGGCAAAAACGATATGGAAAAGGCGGGGGCCTATTTAGACGCAGTGCAGCGTGACCTGAACGCGCGGGGCCAGCAGGCGCGGTCCGAGGAGACGGAGCGTCTTTCACGGGAACACCCGATTTTGTTCGGGGTACCGGCAAATGTGGGCGGTTCTTTCGGCGCTCCGGCTGCTTACGTTGCCAACACCGGAACGGCAGTTAAAAATGCGCTTACCGGCGGATACGAACAGACGGACGTTAATTCTCCCGCGTTTCATGCCGCCCACATGGTGGATGATTCTGCACGGGGGGTACACACAGCGGCCTATGAGGGCATGAAAAACGCGACAGGGAGCGAGGACGCGGGCAATGTTGCCGCCTTTCTTGCGGGGGGAGGGCTTTCCATCGGGCAGATGGTATCAAAAATGCCTTTTGGGCCGCTTGCACTCCCACTGATGGGGGCCGGTGCCGCCGGCATGACTACCACGGACGCACTGGAACGGGGCGCGACACCCAACCAAGCACTGGCAGAGGGCACCATCAACGGGGCTGTGGAAATTCTGACGGAAAAACTGCCGGTGGATGAGCTGTTCCGCATTGCGAAATTGGCACCCAGTGGAGCCAAGGAAATTATCAGAAACGTCTTAAAGCAGATGGGCAGCGAGGGCGGTCAAGAGGTCATTTCCGAGCTGGTGGACAATCTGGCTGACAGCGTTATTATGGGCGACAAGTCCGAATACGAGCGCTATGTGCAGACACTCATGGAACAGGGGGCGGACGAACAGACGGCAAGAGCTGCCGCCACAAAGCAGTTTTACATTTCCAACGTGGCAAAGGCCGGCTTGGGCGGCGCACTCTCCGGCGGCGTGATGGCCGGCGGCGCGTCGGTGGTGGGGAAGGCGAGAAGTGCGGGAAATACAGACCACACCACAGAAACGGGAAAAGTTGCGCCTACTCCGAAAAAAACACGGGAATATGATATGAGTATTTCGGAGGACGGGAAATTTCACATTAACGAAAAAGTGCCCGCAGGAGAATATGCGTCAAATCGCGACCAGACGCAAAACACCACGCAATATCCACTTGAAAAGCCAGTCACTCCGCAAATGCAGGGTGATGCCAGCACAGAGAATGTGCAACAAAACGAGACAACTGGTTGGCGCAGGGACACGATGCCGGCGAAAGCGGACGCGTATTTGACAAAGGCACAAT
>JAVVPH010000301.1:0-2195 GCA_036655835.1 Oscillibacter sp. | reverse complement strand
ATGACGGGGATACTCAGCCACTTCGCCATGCGAATCACCGATGCAATGATGTTCTCGCCCCTGCCCGGAATGTCGGTTTGAGAGAGGAACCGCATATCAATTTTGAGGATATCCACCGCGATGTCCTTGAGCACCGCCAGAGAGGAATAGCCGCTGCCAAAGTCGTCCATTAAAATGACAAAGCCGTGACCCTGCAGCTGCAGCATCACCTTTTTCATGGCGGCGGGGTTATCCGTATAGGCGCTCTCGGTGAGCTCCAGATTGAGGAGCGCAGGCTCCAGCCCATAGCGCTCCACCAGCTCCAACAGCATCTCTGCCAGATTGGGGTTGTAGATATTCACCCGCGAAACATTCACGGAGATGGGGTAGGGCGTGAGGCCTCGGGCAATCCAGCCGTGGAGGAACTGACACGCCTTTTCCCAGACATAATAGTCCAGCTTTGTGATGAAGCCGTTGCGCTCAAAGACGGGGATGAACGCGTCCGGAAAGAGCATCCCTTTTTTGGGGTGCATCCACCGCACCAGAGCCTCCGCCCCGCAGGGCAGATTGGTGTGGATATTGTATTTCGGCTGCAGATAAATTTCAAACTGTCCATGTTCCAGGGCGAAGTTCATCTCGTTGGTAATCTCCTGCTCGCTCTCCAACGTGGCGCTCATCTGCTCGGTATAATAGGCGTAAAACTCCACATAGTTTCCCTTGCAGGTTTTGGCGGCCAGCGTGGCGCGGTTATACATCTCCTCAATGGGGATGTCGGGGTCGTCGATGACATATATCCCGATGGAGGGCACAATATCATAGTTCAGGTTAAATTGGGCCAAGGTATCCTTGGAGCTGCGCACCATGTTCTCCACCAATTCTCGGTCGTAGGGTACACAGATTGCCACCACGTCCGACTCAATGCGCCCGTAAGTGGCTTTGGGGCATCTTTTGGCGTCCTCCGCCATGTGGTCGGCAATATAAATCAGCAGCTTGTCCCCCTCCGCCGCGCCGAAGAAGGAGTTAATCAGCTGGAACCGATCCACGTCAAACCGGAGGAAAACGAACTGATCCTCCCGATTCTCATCCAGCATCACCCGGGTGGCGTCGAAGAATTTGGTCTTGTTGTAAATGCCGGTTAAAGCGTCGTAGTCCGCCAAGTATTTCAGCTGCTTGAGGGCGGTGAGCTGACTGCGGTCGATGGCGTTTTTCAGGCGAAAGAGAATAATATCCGCATCGTAGGGCTTGGTGACAAAGTCCCATGCGCCTAGGGAGAGCGCCCTGCGCTCGCTGTCCCGATTGCCGCTGCCGGTGGTCACGACGATGGGCAAATTGCTGTAGCGGCTGTTTTTTCGCATTATCTCCAGCGTGGTGTAGCCATCCATCACCGGCATGGCAAGGTCCAGCATCACCGCTACAATTTCGCCTCGATACTCCTTGAGCAAATCCAGCGCCTGCCGCCCCTCCTCCGCCTCCAAAACGGCGTACTTGGGGGTGAGAATTCGGGTGAGAATGGCTCTGTTAATCGCGCTGTCGTCCACCACCAAAATCGTTCGCGCCGGACTGGGCGGCACTTCCACCCCGCTCTCGTTGGCTACATAGTACGGGATGCGACGGGGAGCCTTCCCCACGCCGGACAGTGCTGTGCCCACAGGGGCTTTTTTCTTGCGGTATTTCTCGGAAACTCCCGTGTATTTTCCGTGCTTAATGCGGGCGTCGGCGGGTTTTTCCGCATCCTCCGGAATGGCCCAGCTCCGCACAAAATGCATGGCGCCCGGAATACGGCCGTCTGTACAAAGGGTGTAAATTCTCCGCGGGCTGAGCCCCCACTTTTGGGCAGCCTGAGCGACGGAAATATAACGATTCACAGTCATTCCCCCTTTTTCGACAGAAAGCTTCTTTTTTCATTATAAGCACTCAGTTGAACAATGTCAATGATATTACGAAAATCGCTTAAAAATCGCAAAATAAGCCGAAAAATGACGCAGGCGATATGAAAATCGTCTGCGTCATTGGTTGGGTTCTTGTTTTTTTTAGCGGGCCAGCAGTTCCTGTACGGCGGTAGCCGCTTCGGCGGCGGTCACTGTATTGCGGGGGCGAATTTGGTTCTCACCGTCCGCCTTTACAAGGTCGGTAATCTGGTTCCACATGGCGCCCTGAACGGCCCAAGGGGCAATGTCGGCCAAATCCGCGTAGGTGATGCGGGTGGCCCACGCGCC
>JAVVPH010000300.1:0-2206 GCA_036655835.1 Oscillibacter sp. | reverse complement strand
GTCGGCCCGTCCATTCCCGGTGTGTCCAAGCAGTTCACATTCTACCGTGAGGGGATCCCCGCCACGTTGGCCGAGGCCATCAAGGCCAGCCCAGCCATGGAGGGGCTGGTAATCCCGCTGGAGCAGTTGCCGGAGGCCATGAAAAAGCTGCGCGGCGGATATGGACACATTTTCCGCCTGTATCGTCTGGTACAGGAAAACCATTAACAGGAGGTAATTTACTATGGCTTATAAGCATGGCGTTTATAACGCCGAACAGGACACCAGCCTGACCACCCCGGTGCAGGGGTCTGCCGGGTTGCAGGTCATTTTCGGCGTGGCGCCCATTCACCTGGCAGCCGATCCCACTACGGCGGCCAACACCATCAAGTTGTGTTACAGCTTCAAGGAGTGCCAGGCGGCGGTGGGCTATTCTGACGATTTCGAGAATTTCAGCCTTTGCCAGTCCATTGACGCCTGTTTCCGGGTGTTCAACGTGGCACCCGTTATCTTGATCAACGTACTGGATCCCACAAAGACCACCCACATTACGGTGAACGCGGCGGAGGATTGCAACGTAACCGAGGGAGAGATCCTTTATAGCAAGCAGTATGTCATGCTGGGAACGCTGGTGGTCAAAAATGCCAGTACCACCCTGGTGGCGGGCAGCGACTACGCCGCAACCCATGGGAACGACGGAAACGTGGTGATCACCCTGATCTCCGCCACAGCCAAGAAGGCCACCAGTTTGAACGTGGCAAGCACCAGCATCAACCCCGGTGGCGTCACGGCGGCGGACATTGTGGGAGGCGTGAGCACCACAACCGGCGCGGAAACCGGCCTGGAACTGATCCGGCAGATCTACCCCAAGTTGGGCATGGTGCCCGGCATCCTGCTGGCACCCGGTTGGAGCCAAAACGCGGTTGTGGCCGCAGCCCTCCAGGCAAAGACCGAGGCCATCAACGGAACCTTTGACGCCAATACATATCTGGACATTGCGGCGGACAGCACAGGCGCCACGGTCTACACCAACGCCAAGAGCGCAAAGGAAACCATGGGTGCCAGTTCTCCCCACGCGGCAGTATTCTGGCCTATGGTGGAGGTGGGCAACAAAAAATATTACATGTCCGCCATGGCGGCAGCCCTGACCGCCTACAACGACGCCGGAAACGGTGATGTGCCCTATGAAAGTCCGTCCAATAAGGATCTGAAAATCACGGCCACGGTGCTGAAAGACGGCACGGAGGTGGTGCTGGATCAGCAGCAGGCGGACGACGTGCTGAACGCCAACGGCATTATGTCTGCCATCAACGCCAACGGGTTCAAATTGTGGGGAAACAACACGGCGGCCTATCCCTCCACCACGGATCCAAAAGACCGGTGGCTGGCGGTGCGCCGGTTCTTCGACTGGGACGGTAATAATTTCATTTGCACCTACTTTCAAAAGGTGGACAAGCCGGGCAACAAGCGACTGATCCAGTCCATTGTGGACAGCCGCAACATTGTAGGCAACGGCTATGTGGCCCGCGATTACTGCGCCGGATACCGCGTGGCGTTCAACAGCAACGAAAACCCGGTGACCAACCTGCTGGCCGGCCATCTGACCGTCCACACCTACCTGGCGCCCTATATCCCGGCGGAATTTATAGAAAATATCCGAGAATACGACGTGACCGCCCTGCAGGCGGCTATGGGAGGCAAATAACCATGAATACGATCCCCACTAAAATCAACAAATACAACGTGTATAACGCGGGAAACCGCCTGCTGGGCATGGGCGACGAAATGACCCTGCCGGACTTCGAGGCATCCAGCGAAACCGTCACCGGCGCCGGCGTCCTGGGTGAAATCGACGATCCAACCGTGGGTTATTTCACGAACCAGGAAATTGAAATCCCGTTCCGGGTCCTGGACCCGGAGGCCATGGACATGATGGACATGACTAAGGCCGTCCAACTGACGATCCGGGGCGGCCAGCAGACCACCAACAGCGAGGGAGATATTGAGTTTCGACAGATGCGCGTGGTGGTTCGCGGCAGAGCAAAGAAGCTTTCCACCGGCAAGGTCAAAGCGGGCAATCCCATGGACACCAGCGTGACATTGACCGTGCTGTATATCCTGATCGAATTGGACGGCAGCCCGGTCCTGGAGTTGGACAAACTCAACGAGGTTTTCAAAATCAACGGCGTGGACGTTCTGGCCGCATTAAAGGAGATGTGCTGATATG
>JAVVPH010000299.1:0-2214 GCA_036655835.1 Oscillibacter sp. | reverse complement strand
CACAGGAGTTCTCCATGCGCTATCCCCTGGTGGACGGCCACGGCAACTTCGGCTCCATCGACGGCGATCCCCCCGCGGCCTATCGTTATACCGAGGCCCGGATGAGCAAGCTCTCCGACGAGCTGCTGCGGGACATCGACAAGGACACCGTGGACTGGGACCCCAACTTTGACGAAACCCGGAAGGAACCCCGGGTGCTCCCCTGCCGCTTCCCCAACCTCTTGGTCAACGGCTCCTCCGGCATCGCCGTGGGCATGGCCACCAATATCCCCCCCCACAATCTGCGGGAGGTCATCGGCGCGTGCATCTGCGTGCTGGACAATCCCGAGGCGGATTTAAACGATTTAATGCAGTACGTCACCGGCCCGGATTTCCCCACCAAGGGCATCATCATGGGCCGCAGCGGCATCCGCGCCGCCTACGCCACCGGCCGGGGCCGGGTGGTCATCCGCGCCCGGACGGAGTTTGAGGACTTTGGAAAAGACCGCATCCGCATCGTGGTGACGGAAATTCCCTATCAGGTCAACAAGCGGATGCTGATTAAAAACATGGCGGACCAGGTGGAGGAAAAGCGGCTGGACGGCATTTCCGACATTCGGGACGAGTCTGACCGCAACGGAATGCGCATGGTCATTGAGCTGAAAAAGGATGCCAACCCCCAGGTGGTTTTAAATCGCCTGTTCGCCCAAACCCAGTTGCAAACCTCCTTTGCCATCAATATGCTGGCACTGGTCCACAACCAGTCTCAGCCGAAAATCCTGTCCCTGCGGCATATTTTGGACGAATATCTGGCGTTCCAGGAGGAGATTATCCTCCGCCGCACCCGCTTCGATTTGCGCAAGGCCCAGGAGCGCGCCCATCTGCTGGAGGGCTTGATCATCGCCCAGGACAATATCGACGCGGTGATTAAAACCATCCGGGAGGCCTATGACGACGCCAAGCTCCGCTTGATGGAGCGCTTCGGTCTGGACGATATCCAGGCCCAGGCCATTTTGGATATGCGCCTGAAAGCCTTGCAGGGCATGGACCGGGAGAAGCTGGAGGGCGAGTACAGGGAATTGGAAGAAAAAATTGCCTTCTTCAATAAGCTTCTGGCGGACGATGAACTGCTCCGTCAGGTGCTCAAGGATGAGCTGATTGCCATTGCCGACAAATTCGGCGACGACCGCGCCACCGAGATTCAGGACGTGGAGGACGAAATCGACATTGAGGACCTGATTGAAGAGGAAACCTGCGTCTTTACCCTCAGCGAGGGCGGGTATATCAAGCGGGTCCCCGTGTCCACCTACCGCTCCCAGAACCGTGGCGGCAGAGGCGTTTCCGCCACCACCTTGCGGGAGGAGGACTATGTGAACACCGTGTTCACCGCCTCCACCCACGACTATTTGCTGTTCTTCACCAATATGGGCCGGGTCCATCGGAAGAAGGGCTATCGCATTCCCGAGGCCGGCCGCACCGCCCGGGGCACCAACATCGTCAACGTCCTGCCGGTGGAGCCGGGGGAGAAGGTCACCGCGATGCTCCACGTCAAGGACATGGAGCAAGAGGCCTATTTGATGATGGTCACCCGCAACGGCACGGTGAAGCGGATTCCGCTGGAGACCATCAACACCGCCCGAAAGGCCGGCATCCGCGCCATCACCCTGGACGAGGGCGACGAGCTGATTTCCGTCCGCCGGACCGACGGCGAGCAAAATATTCTCCTGATGACCCACAACGGCATGTCCATCTGCTTTAAGGAGAGCGACGTGCGCATCATGGGCCGGGACGCCGTGGGCGTGCGGGGCATCCGTCTCCGGGAGGGCGACTACGTGGTGGACGCCGCCCGGGCCGTGGAGGACGGGACGTTGCTGGCCATCACCGAAAACGGCTACGGCAAGCGCACCCCGATTTTGGAATATCTCCGGGGCGACGAGCCCCAGTCCCGAGGGGGCTACGGACTCAAGGGCTATCAGGTCACGGAAAAAACCGGCCCCATCGTGGGGGCCAAGGTGGTCCACGGCGACGAGGACCTTTTGGTGATTTCCGACGACGGCACCATGATTCGCATGGCCGTGGAGGACGTGAACACTTACAGCCGCACGGCCCAGGGCGTTCGCGTCATGCGCTTGAGCGAGGGCGTGAAGGTCATTTCCCTGGCCAAGGCCGATAAAGAGCCCGCCGAGGGCGAGGAAGAAAAACTCCCGGACGAGGAGTAAAAAAACTGAGAGCGTG
>JAVVPH010000298.1:0-2215 GCA_036655835.1 Oscillibacter sp. | reverse complement strand
CTCGTTGCGGTTGTGTCCCGTATGCCACACTGCTCTGCATGGTAAGGGGGGCTGTGTATCCGGGCCTTTTTTCATCATGGCAATTCGATACATGGTTGCCGCCCTCTTCTGTTTTTCGATAATTCGCTAGGATGTATTGTACCAAACCCCCAATTTTTCTGAGAGACTTTACCAAAAACGTAGGATTTATTACTGAAACCGTAGACTTTTTGGAATAAATTGTAAAATTACGAGAAACATTTTTGCGCCGTGCCGCCCCGCTTCCCGGCGTGATTCCCGTCGAAAATGGGGGGGAGAGGCAGACAGGACTGCCCCGGCCTTCTTTTTGCAAGATGGATGAGGTTTTTTTGTTATTTGTCGGGAATTTCGTCGTTTTTTTGTTGCGGAAACGGGAGTAAATGTGATAGGATAGCCGTATCATTTTAGGCGTATTTGACAGGAGGAACACAATGAAGCAGGATATGATCTTGATTCTGGACCTGGGCAGCGAGGAAAATCCCAAAATTGCCCGGGAAATTCGGGCGCTGGGCGTTTACTCGGAAATCCATGCCCACGACATCACCGCTGTGGAGCTGGCCGCGCTGCCCAATGTGAAGGGCATTCTTCTCAACGGCGGGCCCAACCGGGTGGTAGACGGCGTGACAATTGACGCAGGCACCGCCGTTTACGACAGCGGACTGCCGGTTCTCTGCGTGGACCACAAGGGCGCCGCGCCTTGGAGTGCTGACGACGCAAGCCGCAAGGCCGCTCTCAGCCGCTTTGTTTTTGAAACCTGCGGAGCCACTGCCAACTGGAATATGGAAAATTTCATTGCCGACCAGGTGGAGCTGATTCGCCGCCAAGTGGGGGAGCGGAAAATTTTGCTGGCCCTGTCCGGCGGCGTGGACTCCTCTGTGGTGGCGGCGCTGTTGATTCGCGCCATCGGAAAGCAGCTCACCTGCGTCCATGTCAACCACGGTTTGCTGCGCAAGGGCGAGCCGGAGCAGGTGGTTTCCGTGTTCCGGGACGAGATGGACGCAAACCTTGTCTATGTGGATGCGGTGGACCGTTTCCTGGACAAATTGGCCGGCGTTGCCGAGCCGGAGAAAAAGCGCAAAATCATCGGCGCGGAGTTTATCCGTGTGTTTGAGGAAGAGGCCCGCAAGCTCTCCGGCATCGACTTTTTGGCCCAGGGCACCATCTATCCCGACATCATTGAGTCCGGCACCAAAACCGTGAAGGCCGTCAAGAGCCACCACAACGTGGGGGGTCTGCCGGAAGATTTGGGCTTTGAGCTGGTGGAGCCGCTGAAAATGCTGTTTAAGGACGAGGTCCGCGCCTGCGGCAAGGCATTGGGCCTGCCGGACAGCATGGTCTATCGCCAGCCCTTCCCCGGCCCGGGCCTGGGCGTGCGGTGCTTGGGTGCCATCACCCGGGACCGGCTGGAGGCTGTGCGGGAGTCCGACGCGATTTTGCGGGAGGAATTTGCCGCCGCCGGGCTGGAGGGCAAGGTGTGGCAGTATTTCACCGTGGTGCCGGACTTCAAGTCCGTGGGCGTGCGGGACAATCTGCGCACCTTTGACTGGCCGGTGATTTTGCGGGCCGTGAACACCGTGGACGCCATGACCGCCACCGTGGAGGATGTGCCCTTCGCCCTGCTGCAAAAAATCACCGAGCGCATCACAAGCGAGGTCACGGGCATCAACCGGGTGCTCTACGACCTAACCCCCAAGCCCAGCGGAACCATCGAGTGGGAATAACGAATCAAAACCGCCAACCCATTGCAGCGCAATGGACTGGCGGTTTCGTTTTCTGCTTTTGGTCACCATTTGACCACATCTTTTCCTTGGATTTACCGGTGCTATTTCGAGGCGCCTAAAGCAAAAGTTTCCTTGGCTTCCCCCACTCCATCCGTAGGACGTCCGGTGCAATTTTTCCTTGGATATCCTGATTTTATTTTTATAAGCATCGCTCAAAACCTCCTTGGATTAACCGTTCCCATTGCTACCTCGCAAAAAAATAAAAAATCTTGGATTTACCGAGATGTTTATTCCCCTTATTTTCGAAAACTTCTTGGAAAGGCAGCCGGGATTCATCCAAGGAAACACCTCAAATAACCATAATAAATCCTTGGATTTGCACATCTATCTTTTACACATGATATGGGCGGCACTACAGGAGACCTCGCCCCCCGAACAACCCCCTCATCCCTTGAATTCACTTCTACTCCATTGGA
>JAVVPH010000297.1:0-2231 GCA_036655835.1 Oscillibacter sp. | reverse complement strand
CAGGCTTTTTCCGCCGCCAACCGCAGCAATGTGTGGTCCACAGAGGACCAGCCCAAGTCCGCCAGGCAGACCGGCAGACCCACAGCGCGGCAGAATGTCAGCAGCTGCTCCAATTCCTCCCGGGGCACCTGCTCCAGCACCAACTGGGCCAAGGTGCAAAACGCCACCTTGTTCCCGTGATACGTACGATGGAGGGCGGGAATCAGGGTCAGGCCCTTTTGCAGGGCGTGCGCCGCCGCCAAACCGCCGCTTTCAAATCCCACGCCGGAGAGATAGGTGTTTACCTCCACGATATTTTCCAGCGCGGGTATGGAAATACCTTGGGACACCGCCGATAAGGCCGCCGGACCGTCGGCCTGCAAAACCTCCCAGCAAAGTCGGGCCAGTGCGGTAGCGGAGCAGGCGGGCGAACCGCCCACCTGATTATTTTTGCCGGAGGCCCGACAGGCCCGCGCCTCAAACCAAGTGGCCATGGCATCCCCCATACCGGCAATCAGCAACGCCGCCGGAGCCTTGGCGATGATTTCCGTGTCCACCAGCACCATGTCGGGACAGCGGTCCAGAAATAAATAGCGGTCAAATTCCCCGTTCTCCCGGTAGATGACACTCAGGGAACTGCAAGGCGAGTCGGTGGAGGCCACTGTGGGGACAATCACACAGGGAAGTCCCGCCTGGAAGGCCGCCGCTTTGGCGGTATCCAGAATTTTACCGCCGCCAATGCCCACAATGGCCGTTGCGCTCTGGGCTTTGGCCAAGGCCGCAACCCGGTCAATCTCCCCTTGGCAGCATTCGCCCCGGAAAATTTCCTGCTCCGCCGTCACCGGACCGCCGCACATACTGCGTTCCAGCGTTTCGCCCATCCGCTTAACTCCGTTTTCGCTGAGCAAAATGAGCAATTTTTGTCCCATTCCCTGCAAATACCGGTCAAATTCCCGCAAAATGCCCGGGCCCTGCACATATTTGGCGGGACTTTTTAAAATACGGGCCATGTTTTAAGTTCTCCTCTCCATTGCGGCGTAAAACCGCGCCAAATCCGCCATCACACTGCGCAAATCCGCCCGAGCGCTCTGCTTGGCCTGGGTCCAGGGGACGGCCCGGCGATTGGTGGAAAACATGGCGGTTACGCCCAGGTCATAGGCCGCCGCCGCGCCGGGTTCAATATCACCTACCACGGCAAGCACCGGCACGGCAGCCCGTGCCGCCCTGCGGGCCACGCCGATGACCACCTTGCCCCGCAGGCTTTGGCCGTCGATGCGGCCCTCGCCGGTCAATACGGCCGTTGCCCCTGTGAGCAACCGGTCAAATTCCACGGTGTCCAGCACGGTTTCAATGCCCATTTGCAGGCGGCTGCCCAAAAAGGCCACCATACCGCCGCCCATGCCGCCCGCCGCGCCCGCCCCGGGCAGCTTGGCAATCTCTATGCCCAAATCCTGACGGATGACCTCCGCCAAATGCCAGAGATTGGCGTCCAATTCCCGCACCAACTCCGGCGTGGCACCTTTTTGCGGGCCAAAGACCACGCTGGCCCCCTCGGGGCCGCAGAGGGGATTGTCAATGTCACACATGGTGACAATTTCCACGTTTTTCAGCAGTGGGGACAGGCTGCCGGTGTCAATATGGCAAATTTGATTCAGGGTGCCGCCCACCGGGATAAAGGACGCGCCCGCCCCATCCAAAAAGCGGACGCCCAGCGCCGCCGCGCAGCCGCAGCCGCCATCGTTGGTGGCGCTGCCGCCCAGTCCCACAATCACCCGCTTGGCCCCGTTTCGCGCCGCCGCCAAAAGCAACTCCCCCACGCCGTATGTGGTGGCTCCCTCCGCGCAGAGCTTGCCCTCCATCAGCGGCAAGCCTGCCGCGGCGGCCATTTCCACCACGGCGGTATCTCGGCCGGCAAGCACGCCGTAAAAGGCGGTGAGGGGGCGAAAATCCGGGCCGGTGCAGGGTGTTTCCACCCGCCAGCCGCCCACGGCGGATAAAAAGGCATCCACGCTGCCCTCGCCGCCGTCCGCCACCGGCACGCTGATGATTTCCGCATCCGGCAGGCGGCGCAGCAGTTCCTCTCCCATGATGGCGCAAATTTCCTGAGAGGACATGGTCCCCTTGAAGGAATCCGGCACCAGAATCCATTTTGACATATTGCTGTGCCTCCCTGCTTTTTTTCGAAAAGTTTCTGAAAACAGAGCCGTCCGTTCTTGCCGGACGGCTCTCATGGTTTTTTGGGCTTTTTGGCT
>JAVVPH010000296.1:0-2238 GCA_036655835.1 Oscillibacter sp. | reverse complement strand
GCACTGTGGCTTCTATGGACGCTGTTCCGCCGTGCTTTGAGCAAGAAATCAGATTGTTCTCCACCGTAACACTTCCGCCCGAGGGACAGACAAAGCTATTCAGCCACGCTTTGCCCTGTTCTGTATTTGAAACCGCCTCTAAATCCTTTGCCTGGGTCAGCATTTGCTCCACGGCAAGCTGGGCTTGCAGGGAGCGGCGGTTGGCGGCGCAGGTGGCCTCCCGCGCCCGGTCCAGGGAGCCGGTGAAGGTGGGGATGGCAACCGCCACCAAAACGCCGATAATGGCCACCACAATCAGCATTTCCATCAGGGTAAAGCCCTTTTTTCGGCGATTCATCCGGTTTCCCTCCCTTCCGCAAATTGTAAAAAACCGGGCGGGCCTTTGCGCCCGCCCGGTTGCTCTGTTTTAGTTCTGTTGGGTGGGGTCCAGCTCCGTGGGGCTGGCGACCGGATGCTCCCGATGCTCCACGATGGAGCGAATCAGTTCCACGGTCCCGCTCAAGCCCAAGACGTTGCTGTTCATGCAGAAATCGTAGCTGTCCATCGCGCCCCATTTCCGAGAGGAATAATACTCGTAATAGGCCGCGCGGCGCTTGTCAGTTTTGTTGATCAATATCTTGGCCTTGTCTGCCGTCAGGCCTTGGCGCTCGCACACCCGCTGAATCCGCGTCTCCAGCGGCGCGTGGATAAAGAGGCTGAGATGGTTGGGATTGTCCGCCAGGGCATAGTCCGCGCAGCGCCCGATGATGACGCAGGGACCGTTCTCCGCGATGTTGCGGATGGTGTCAAAGGTGGCGAGATACACCTGCTGCTCCAGTGAGTCGCTGGCACCGCTGCCGGGCAGGCTGAACATATAGGAATCCATGGCGATGGAGTACAAAAGGCTCTTGGGCCGCTCATCAAAGTTTTCAAAAATCTTTTCGCATAGGCCGCTTTTTTCCGCCGCCGCCCGCAAAATTTCCTTATCGTAAAACGGGATGCCCAGCTCCTTTGCCACGCGGATGCCCACTTCCTTGCCGCCGCTGCCAAACTGCCGTCCAATGGTGATGATGGTCTTCATAGGATCGACCTCCTTTTCCCTTTGATTATAAGGCTAAATCCCCGGAACGTCAACAACAAGCCGCGCCGAAAATTCGGCGCGGCTTGGAAAGTATCTTGTCAACGTCCCATTATGCCTCGGGCATCGGTTTTCCCAGACGCTTGTACATGGTTTTTTTCACTGCCCGGAGGATATTTTCATACCCCGTGCAGCGGCACAGATGGCCGGAGAGCAGCCGGCGCAGCTCCTCGTCGGAATAGGCCTTGCCGGACTCCAAAATCTCCACCGCCGTCAGCATAAACCCGGGGGAGCAGAACCCGCACTGAATGGCGGCTTCCTCCACAAAGGCCTGCTGAATGTCGGACAATTCACCGTTGGGGCCAAGCAGACTCTCCAAGGTGCGGATGTGCTTGCCCTCGGCCCAGACCGCCAGATAGATGCAGGAGTTGAAGGTTTCGCCGTCAATGATAACAGTGCAAGCACCGCACTCCCCCACCTCACAGCCCTTTTTCACAGAGGTCATGCGGTAGTCGTTGCGGAGCACATCCGTCAATGAGGCGCGGACGTCCACGGATTTTTCCACGTCTTTTCCGTTTAGATTAAACCGAATGGTCTGAAATTGCTTCATTTCGCCTCACCTCCCGCCAGCTTCACCGCCTCTATAAAGGCGCGCTTGGTGCTTTCCACCGCGATGTGCATCCGAAAATCCTTGGAGGCCCGCCAGGAGTCCCGGGGATGAATGTCCGCCTCCACGGCCTGAGAGAACCGCTCCGCCAGGTCCAGGGAAACCGCCTGACCCGCCGCCGCGGCCTCCGCCGTCACCGCCCGCAGGGGGACGGGGCCCGCCACGCCGAAGGCCACCCGCGCCCGCTCCACCGTTTTCTTGTCGGCGGAGAGCCGGACATTGACGGAGGTGCCCAGGGTTGCGATGTCCATGGCGCTGCGCATGGCATATTTCACGTAGTGACCGAAGGTGTTTTCGTAGCTGGATTTGGGGATGAGAATGGCGGTTTGCAGCTCACCCGGCCGAATATCCACCACGCCGGCCTTAATATAAAACTCGTGGATGGGCACCCGCCGCAGGCCCTCCGGCCCGGTCAGCTCGATGATGGCGTCCCAGGCGTGGAGCGTGGCGGCGGAGTCCGCAGAGGTCACGCCGTTGCAGGTGTTGCCGCCGATGGTGCCGATGTTGCGGATTT
>JAVVPH010000295.1:0-2250 GCA_036655835.1 Oscillibacter sp. | reverse complement strand
CCCTCCTTTGGACTATGGAGATCCACGCTCTCCATGGCGGTCCACACGTCGCGTTCCCAGTCTTGCCCGCAATATGCCGCCTTGCGATAGATGGCAATGGCAACCATTTCCCCGTCGGTATTGCATACCATCTGATTTCCGCCGGTGATTTCCACCGGGATATGTGCCGCCAATGCCCTCTCAATGATGGCCAGCGGGAGCGGATCCACCCCGTAACAGGTGTGTCCGTCTACTTCTTGATAGAGTTGCAGGCCGCGAAACATGACCGGCACCATGGTGACCGCCCCGAATGGCTCCCCGGTTGTCCACCCGTCAATGTCTTGTCCCACAACTTCCGACATGATCACCTGCGGATCTCCGCCTTTGGTAATGCTTACCGTGTCGCCGTCGCCTGGGATCAGTCCCATGTGCTCCACAATGATGGCCAACGCTTTGCGCGGCAAAATATTCCAGTCGCACCGGATGAACCATTCATCGGCGTAAATAATCGCCTGCCGCCCGGCGTTTAGCACGTTATACCCGTTGTGCGCGTAGGCCTCTTTGATGGCTTTTACCAGCCCTTTTTCGTCAATGAGCATTTATACCTCTCCTTATATATAATGTAGGCGGCATTGCCACCGCCTGATCCGTTTCCCCCGCTCGCCATACCTCTGCGTCTTTTATGTCAATCCAGTTACACCGCCACACCTCTGCGGCGCACAGCAGCGCGGCAAATTTGGACGCGCAGGGCACTACAATTTCACCGCGCAATGGATGGCTTACCCGCGCTTTACCTTTTACGCCCCACCGTTGTTTTCTTTCCCGGCGGTTGGCTTGCTCCACGTCCTCCGGCTTGCGCAGGTGGTTTGTATAGTAGTTCATCCCAGGACTGCCTCCCAGCGTTCCATGGCGGCCAGCACGTTATTTGAATATTTGGTCGTGGTGATCCCTGCCTCCCAGGCTCTTTTTGCGCCCGCCTCGCCCATGTTATAGGCCATTGCCGCCTTGACGGGATCGGCGTATGTACTCATATACTGGCCCAGCATATAGGCCCCGCCGGCAATATTCCCCGCCGGCGTGGTTGGCTCTTGCCCTGTCGCCGCTTTCAGTGCCGCGTGGTATGACCCGCTCGGCCCCGGATTGAGCTGCATAATGCCAACTTCACCCACGGCACCCACGGTGTCTGTGTCAAAGTGGCTTTCTATCTCCGCCACGGCAAGGGCAAGGGCATAGGGGCACCCCCATTGTTCGCACTCTGTTTGCATAATGTCCTGTAAATAGTAGGGGAGCGGTACCGCGTCCGAAAAATACCCTTGTTCCAACAGTGCTGTGTCAATTTTTTCTGCCTCCATTGGATCCTCACCCTCCGCCTCCGGGTCATAAAGTGGGTATTCGCTCACCAGCTTCACGGTCGCAGACAGTGGCGCCGGTGTATATGTTTGCGTTTTCTCGCCTACCGCCGCCGCCCTGGCTATCACGATAACGGCCAGCACGGCAAGCAGCACACATAAAGCACCAGCGGCAAAGCGGCGGCGGATCGTGCGACGGTGGGCGTCAGCCTCTCTTTTTGCCTTGCGGCGTCTTATAGCAACGTCGGGGGCCTCCGCTACGCTGGGAAACGGGGGCAGAAACGCTTGAAACTGGGTGCCCTGGTCGCTGGTGTCCATGTTCAGGGTTTTTTCTATGAATTCCAGGCGGGCGTTTAAGTCCCTATTGTACTTTTCACTTCTTTGGCTCATTGCTGTTTTTCCTCCTTTTTGATACGATCCTGTTCAGTCGTGCTATCTGCACACCTGTTTTTGTGAGTTCCGCGTCCTCGCAAATCATCCTTTTCCTATTCATTTCAAGCATTTCGTCATTGCTTACAAGGGCAAGGTTTTGCGGTGTAACATTTAGGCGGTTGCGATCTAAAAAGATTATCTTCATATTTTCGGGTATTTCGCCATGCGCTTTTCGCCATACCAGTTTATGCTTAAATTCCCACACGTTTGGTTCTTCCATCTTCACGGCAAGGTACCCGTCCGTTGTGATGGTTTCAGACCCCACCGGCACCCAGTTATGTGGGCGGCTGCCTTTTTTTGAACCAGCCTTTTTCACTTCCCGGTATTTTCAACCCGGACTTTCCGGCATTGTGGCTTATGTGCCCTTTTTCAAAATGGGTGGAAATACCGGACGTGATTTTATGGTTTTTCTTATAAGCCCTAATTTGTTCCACGCTATATGCCGTTTCAAATTTCGCATTAACCAGCTCTGTCAGCTGCCCGCTTTCTA
>JAVVPH010000294.1:0-2250 GCA_036655835.1 Oscillibacter sp. | reverse complement strand
GAAACCATCCTCGCAGTAGAGGTCGACGTTTTTCAAAACGGTATCGCCGTCGTCGCAGGTGACGAGGGTATTGAGATTTTGAATCAGCAGAGAGTTCATTGGCACACACTCCTTTTGGCATTAGTATAAAGGAAGAAGGGGCGGCGGTCAAGACTACGTCTTTTTTGCGAATTTCTGCGAATTTCTGTGAAATTTTTCTTGCGAAAGTGGGGCGGGTATGATACGCTATGCTCAATTTGAAATTGCGGGAGTGAAACAAGACAATGCTGGATATTTTTGACATTTTAGGGCCGGTGATGGTCGGCCCCTCCAGCTCTCATACGGCGGGGGCGGTGCGTATCGGAAAGATGGCCCGGACACTGCTGGGAGGCGAGGTCAAGCGGGCGGAAATCGGCCTTCACGGCTCCTTTGCGGAGACGGGACGGGGCCATGGTACGGACCGGGCATTGGTGGCGGGCCTGCTGGGCTTGCAGCCGGACGATATGGACATTCCCCGCAGCTTTGAGCTGGCGGCGGAACGGGGCGTGGAGATTTCCTTTTACACGGCCCACCTGCGGGAGGCACATCCCAACACGGCGGTGCTGGAAATCTGGAACGAGGAGGGGCGGAGCCTGAAAATGCAGGCGGCCTCCATCGGCGGCGGCCGGATTCGGGTGGACAAGCTGGGAGAAATCGATGTGAACTTTACCGGGACGTTCAATACCCTGGTGATTCGCCATCGGGATATATTCGGCGAGGTGGCCAATGTGACCCGGGAGCTGTCCAAGGGAAAAATCAACATCGCCAACATGAGCCTTTGCCGGGACCGCCGAGGCGGCGACGCGCTGATGGTGATTGAGGTGGACCACAAGGTGCCGCCGGCGGTGCGGAGCTTCATCGCCGAAATTCCCGGGGTGAACACCCTGACATACTACGAACGGGAGGACGCATAAATGGCACTGGACGCAATGCAGGAGATTTTTGACAAGGCAGCCGCCTGGAACAAGCCCTTCTGGGAAGTGGTTTTGATGACCGATATGGAGGAACGGGCGGTGTCCCGGGAGGCATCGCTGGAAAAAATGCAGGTGGCGTGGCACGCCATGCGGGAATCGGTGGAGACGTACAAGGGCACCCGGATGTCCCGCAGCGGCCTGGTGGGCGGCGACGGACTGCGGATGCGGACCTATGCCGCGGAGGGGCAGTCCCTCTCCGGCACCTTTATGAGCGAGGTGATTGCCACGGCGCTGTGCGTGGGTGAGTGCAACGCCTGTATGCGCAAAATTGTGGCGGCTCCCACGGCGGGGGCCTGCGGCGTGCTGCCGGCGGTGCTGGTGCCGCTGTTTCAAAACGGCAGAGCCACAGAGGAGGAGATTATCCGGGGGCTGTATGTGGCCTCCGGCATCGGCGCGGTGATTAGCTTTCGGGCCTGTATCGCCGGGGCCTCCGGCGGCTGTCAGGCGGAAATCGGATCGGCCTCCGCCATGGCGGCGGGGACACTGACGGCCATCCGGGGCGGCAGTGAGGTGCAAATCGGTCACGCGGTGGCCATGGCGCTGAACAACCTGATGGGCCTTGTCTGCGACCCCATCGCGGGACTGGTGGAGGTCCCCTGCGTGCAGCGCAACGTGGTGGGGGCGGTGAACGCCGTGAGCTGCGCGGATATGGCCCTGGCGGGTGTCATCAGCCGGGTGCCGGTGGACCAGGTGATTGACTGCATGGGCGACGTGGGCCTGCGGATGCCGGTGGAATTTCGGGAGACGGCCCTGGGCGGTCTGGCCATGACCCCCTTTGGTCAGGAGGTCAAGGCGCGGCTGGCGGAGGAAAACCGTTAATCCCGCAGGCACCGTGGCTTGCCGTGGAAGAGCCCTTTTGCCCGGCGGGCCGCTTCTACGCCTGACAGCAGCACGAAAAAAACGCCCGGAGAACATCGTTCTCCGGGCATTTTCACAGGCAAATTGCTTATTCGGCCTTTTCCAAGGCCTTTTTGGCGGTGGCCTTTTTCAGCCAATCCTTGCCGTCCACCAGACGGGCCACGATGAAGGAGACAACATAGTCGCCGGAGGAGTTGATCATGGTGGCGGGGGGGTCTACCAGATTGCCGATGGTGACGGCGATGGGGTAGGCCAGCTCCAACTGGGTGGGGAAGAAGATGGAGCACATGATAAATTCACCGATGTAGCCGCCGCCGGGGATGCCGGACATACCCACGGAGGACAGGACCGCCACCAGAATAATCTTGGCGAAGGTGCCGATGCCCTCGAAGGGGATGCC
>JAVVPH010000293.1:0-2286 GCA_036655835.1 Oscillibacter sp. | reverse complement strand
AGACGTAGGGCGGGATTGATTTAAAGGTTCCTTAATCGTTAACCCTTCAAAATTTCCGTGTTCCGATATTGAATCGCCTCTGCCAAATGGGGCGGCGCAATCTGGGCCGCGCCCTCCAAATCCGCGATGGTCCGGGCCACCCGCAAAATCCGGTCGTGGCTCCGGGCCGTCAGGCCCATCCGGGCGAAGGCGGTTTCCATCAGCTTTTCGCAGGGGCCGTCCAGGGGACACAGCGCCCCCAGCAGGGCCGCGGGCAGCTGGGCGTTGCAGGGGACCCCGGTGCCGGCGAGACGGCGGGTTTGCAGGGCCCGGGCCGCGTCCACCCGGGCTTTCACCACGGCGGAGGACTCGGGGATTTCCCGGCGGCGCATGGCCTCGTATTCCACCGCCGGGACGTTGACGTGCAAATCAATTCGGTCCAGCAGAGGGCCGGAAATTTTCTCCGCGTATTTTTCCGCGTCCCGGGCGGAGCAGGTGCATTTGCCGGAGGGATGCCCCCGCCAGCCACAGCGGCAGGGATTCATGGCGCAGACCAGCTGAAATTTCGCGGGCAGGTGCAGCGTGCCCTGGGCCCGGGCCACGGTGATTTCCCCGTCCTCCAGAGGTTGGCGCATGGCCTCTAGCACGTCCCGGTGAAATTCCGGCAGCTCGTCCAAAAACAGCACGCCGTTGTGGGCCAGAGAAATTTCCCCGGGCCGCAGCAGTGGACCGCCGCCTGCCAGGGCCACCGCCGAGGTGCTGTGGTGGGGACTGCGGAAGGGGCGGCGGGTCAGCAGGGGGTGGCCTGCGTCCGTCAGCCCCGCCACGGACCAGATGCCGGAGACTTCCAGCGCCTCCGCCCGGGTCATGTCCGGCAAAATGGAGGGCAGACGCTTGGCCAGCATGGATTTTCCCGCGCCGGGAAACCCGATGAGCAGCAAATTGTGGCCCCCCGCCGCCGCGATTTCCAGGGCACGCTTTACGTTTTCCTGGCCCATGACGTCCCGGAGGTCCGGCAAATCCGCCCCCTCCTCTGCGGGCATCCAAGGGGCGGCGGGGAGGATGGGCGCGTCCCCCCGGAGGTGGGCCACCAGGGTTTTTACGTGGTCCACGGGGTAGACCGTCAGGCCCGCCGCCAAGGTGGCCTCGGCGGCGTTTTCCGCCGGGACAAACAGCTGCTTCACGCCGCCGGCCTGGGCCGCCAGGGCCATGGGCAGCACGCCGCTGACCCCCCGCAGTGCGCCGGTGAGGGACAATTCCCCCAAAAACGCCCCGTCCGGCGGTAGGGCGGGCAGTTCGCCACCTGCCGCCAGCAGACCGACAAAAATCGGCAAATCGTACACCGTTCCCGCTTTTTTCTGCCCGGCGGGAGCCAGATTCACCGTGATGCGGCTGACGGGAAATTTTGCCCCGCAGTTTTTCACCGCCGCCCGCACTCGCTCCCGGGCCTCTCGCACGGCGGCATCGGGCAGGCCCACAATGTCAAAGGCCGGAAGCCCGCCGGAGAGAAAGCACTCGGCGGAGACTTCATACCCCGCGATGCCGTTTAAACCCAGAGAACGCACCGTCACCACCACGGTCATCACCTCATTTCTTCATACAACGCAGCGCCTTTGTCAGGGCCTGTCCCCCCAGGGGATACAGGGCGGACCCGGGCAAAAACGGCGGAAAATTTACGGATTTAGTTTACCACAAAATGGCGGAATAGGGAACCCTTCATTTTCAAAACTGCCGAAAAAGAGCGGTGAGCTTTGTTCTTTATGCAGAAAATTAGAAAATTGCGCAAAAAATCACAACCCGGGTTTACAGGGACGGAACACAGTGTTATAATGATTGCGCACGTAAATTCGGGGGAGAGTGTTGTCCGGGTTTCGCGTTTCGTACTCTTGCTGCCGATGGCGGCAAAAATATAGGAGGTAAGTTTATGGCAAGGAAGTTCAAGTCCATGGACGGCAATAACGCGGCGGCTTATGTCAGCTACGCGTTTACTGAAGTGGCGGGAATTTATCCCATCACGCCGTCCTCTCCCATGGCAGACTTGGTTGACCAGTGGTCCGCCGCCGGTCAGAAAAACATTTTTGGCACCACAGTGAAGGTGTGCGAGATGCAGTCTGAGGCCGGCGCGTCCGGCACCGTTCACGGCTCTTTGGCCGCCGGTGCGCTGACCACCACCTACACCGCGTCTCAGGGCCTGCTGCTGATGATTCCCAATATGTATAAAATCGCCGGAGAGCTGCTGCCCTGCGTGTTCCATGTCTCCGCCCGTACCGTCTCCACCCATGCGCTGAACATCTTTGGCGATCATTC
>JAVVPH010000292.1:0-2296 GCA_036655835.1 Oscillibacter sp. | reverse complement strand
TGGACGAGCTTTGTCAGGTGTTCCAAAAATCCAAAAATACCATCCGCCGGGATGTGGCCCAGTTGGTGGGAGACGGGCGACTGGAAAAGGTGTACGGCGGGGTGCGCGCACTGTCCAAGTCCTCTGTGGAGGCTTTTTCGGAACGAGTGGTGCATCAGGCGGCGGAAAAGCAGTGGATTGGGCGGCAGGCCGCCCGATTTGTCAGCGACGGGGACATTATTTTCCTGGATGCGGGGACCACCACCGTGAATATAGTTCCCCATTTGAGCCAACTCCATGACGTGACCATCCTCACCAACAATTTATATGTGATTCTCGCCTGCATGGAACAGCCCAATTTGAATGTCATCACCCTGGGCGGACAGTTGAATTTGGAGACGGCTTCCTTTTCCAGTCATTACTGCGCCCTGGATAACTTGAAAAAATTCAACATCCGCAAGGCGTTTATGACCGCCACGGGCCTTTCCATCGAGCAGGGGGCCACCAACACCTCCGCCGCCGAGGCCACCATCAAAAAAACCGTGATGGACCGCAGCGAGGAGCGCTTCCTTCTGGCGGACGACAGTAAATTCGGCCATTCCGCCCTCCTGACCTACGCGCCGCTGGACGCGTTTCGCTGTGTGATTACCAATGCCCAGCCGCCGGAGGAGTATATCGCCTACTTCCGGGAGCGGGAAATCGACGTGGTGGTTTAAGGCCGCACCGCACAAAGCACGGCCTGGCCTTTGCCAAGGGCTTGCCTTGAAAACCGCCCGGGGCGGGCAGGGACCGCAATTTTTAAAAGGAGTGGATTCCCATGGACATAGACGCGCTGTATCGTGAAAAATTGAAAACCCCGGAGGACGCGGTGAAGCTGGTGCAAAGCGGCGACTGGGTGGATTACAGTATGACCTGTTCCTTCCCCGAGGCGCTGGACGCGGCCTTGGCCCGGCGGCGGGAGGAACTGCGGGATGTGAATGTGCGCAGTGCGCTGTCCATGAAGCCGGTGCAGGTGGTGGAGCAGGACCCGGAACACCGGGCCTTCACCTTCAACGCCTGGCACTGCTCCGGCATCGACCGGCGGTATGTGGACAAGGGCCTGGCCTATCACAGTCCCATGCTGTTTCGCAACTGCGGGGCCTATTACCGCCGGGGCTTTGCGCCGGTGAATGTGGCCATGATTTCCGTGCCGCCTATGGACAAGCACGGCTATTTCAGCTATGGCCTGACCAACAGCACCACCCAGGAGGTGCTGGACGCGGCGGAGCACATTATTTTAGAGGTCAACGAGGAGATGCCGGTGGTGTATGGGATGGAGAGCGACCATATCCACATCTCCCAGGTGGACTGCGTGGTGGAGGGGCACAAGACCCTGGGGGAGACGCCCGGCGCGGCCCCCACGGAAATTGACCAGCGGATTGCCGCCAATATTTTCCCCTATCTCCGGGACGGCATCACCTTGCAGTTGGGCATCGGCGGAATGCCAAACGCCCTGGGCAGTCTGATTGCGGAGTCGGATTTGAAGGACCTGGGGATGCACACAGAGCTGATGTCCGACGGGTATTTGCAGCTCTATCAGGCGGGGAAAATCACCAACCTGAAAAAGGAAATCAACCGGGGCAAGGGCGTGTTTTCCATCTGCTTCGGGTCCCGGGCACTGTATGAATTTCTGGACCACAACCTGGGCATTCTCTCCGCGCCCATGCGCTATGTCAATGACCCGGCCACCATTTGCCAATTCCGCGACTTCGTGTCCATCAACGGCTGTATCGCCATGGACCTTTACGGGCAGGTCTGCTCCGAAACCTCCGGCACCCGGCAAATCAGCGGCACCGGCGGGCAGCTGGACTTTGTCACCGGCGCGTTTCAATCGGAAAACGGCAAGAGCTTTTTGGCCATGAGCTCCACCTTTCAAGATCGGCAGGGGGTGACCCACTCCCGGATTTTGCCCAAATTTACGGAGGGCGACGTCATCACCACCCCCCGGACCCAGGCACCCTACATGGTCACGGAGTACGGCGTGGCCAACCTCTCGGGCCTGACCACCTGGCAGCGGGCGGAGGCCATCATCGGCATCGCCCATCCCGATTTTCGGGAGGAGCTGATTGCCGCCGCCCAGACCCAAAAAATCTGGCGGCGGACAAACCAGCGATAAAAGCGGGGGGCCTTCCCCTTCAAAAAACGACATAAAAAAGTCCCCCTGTCAAATTTGACAAGGGGACTTTTTTATGTCGTTTCAAGCTGCCAATCAATCCTGAAATCCCTAAAACAGGACCTTTTTGCGGCGTTTCAGGGTTGCTGGACAGCCTAAAGCAGC
>JAVVPH010000291.1:1906-2303 GCA_036655835.1 Oscillibacter sp. | reverse complement strand
CCAAAATACCGCCGTCCCATTTGCGCTTGTTGGTGACGTTGTATTGGGGGGAGCGCCCGAAATTCCACTCCCACGTGTCGTATTTGCTTGTTTTCAGCGCATCTACCGCCGCCAATTCCTCCGCCGTCAGTTGGCCCTGCACCAGTCCGCTACCGGCCAAAGCGGCCTTGAGATAGTCCCAAAAGGCAGAAAGCGTCATGTCTTCCTTTAAAAATTCCCGGATGTTACCGATGCGGCTGCGGACGGATTGGGCGCCTTTGGACTGAAATTTTGCCGGGTCCACGTTCAGCGCTCCCGCCACCATGCCGGGATTGGCGTCAAACAGCAGTGTGCCGTGGTGGAGAATGCGGCCGATTGCTGTCAGAACCGCTTCAAACAGAATGTTTTCACTAGGGAA
>JAVVPH010000291.1:0-1896 GCA_036655835.1 Oscillibacter sp. | reverse complement strand
GGAGAATGCGGCCCTTCACCAGCCGCTGTGCGGTGCCGGACACCTTGCGTCCCTCCGCCAAAATATCGTTCCGACCGGAGGCCTCCGCCTCAATCCCCAGGCCCCGCAGAGCCTCCACAATGGGGCGGGTAAACCGTTCCATGGTCATGCGCTCCGCGTCCCCCGCATCGGTGATGAAGGAGTAGTTCAGGTTGCCCAAATCGTGGTATACCGCGCCGCCGCCGGTGGTTCGCCGCACCACATGGATGCCGTGCTCCTCCACAAAGGCGCGGTTAATCTCCGCCTCGGCATTTTGGTTTTGCCCGATGACAATGGTGTTGTCATTTTGCCACAGCAACAAGTAATCGCCCTCCCGGCGATTTTGCAGAACAAATTCCTCAAAGGCTAAATTATAGGTGGGGCTCTGGGAAAGCGTTTCCAGATAGGTCACTTGTTCGTTCATTGATTTCCCCTTATCATTTCATGTTTAGTTAATTATACAGCTTATCCCGCACTTCGCAATTCACAGATGCGACGAAAAGAATGTCAAAATTTCTCCCTATCCATACAAAAAAAGTCTTCACGCCCCGGCAGCGCTTCCCCACGGCACAGGAAAAAGGACCTGACCACCACTCAAAAAGCGAGGGCGATCAGGTCCTTTTTTGAAATGAGCGGGGCAAAGCCGCTTTATTACAGCTTGTTGTTCCAGGTCACACCGTAGGCAATGGGGGCCAGCAGTGCCGCCACAATCAGCACCGCCGTCATCACCGTGGAGGAGGCGGTCAGCATGACGCCGACAAGCACCACCAGTCCCGCCACCAACCAAACCCAGGCCGCAAAACGGTGCACCGCCTTCCAGGCGGCTTCGTTCTCCGTGAAGGAAAATCGCAGGGCAACACGGGCGTCCCGGGGGCAGTCCCACATATGGGAGCCAAGCAGCATCAAGGTCAGTCCCAGCACGCAGGGGGTGATAAAGGGCAGTGACAGCGCCGCGCCGGTGGACTCCAAAATCATGCCGCTGCAAAACAGCACTGAGAGGATGGGAAACCCCCAGCGCCCCACCAGGCGATGCAGCAAAGGCGGGATAGTCATGCGTTTTTGATTGAATTGAAGCATGGCGTGGGCAATGGCGTCCAGTACGCACATCAACGCCGGCAGACCGAAGGCAACCACCCAGCGAGGCAGGGAATCGTCCTTGCCGTCGGAGCCGATGATGCCGCTGGGGACCACCGCGGGAATATCCGCCCACAGACGCGCACTCAAAAGCAGCGGCGTGGCGCAGGCCAACAGGGTCATCACCAGCAAAACCCGCCGCTTTTCCCGGGAGGCATGCTTGCCCAGCATTTTGGCGCTTTCCACCTCCATGTCCCGGCTGACCGGTGCTTTTTTCTTTTTGTTACTCATAGGAATGAACAGTCCTTTCCGCCCCGAAATTGGGTGGGGCAATGCAAGCAAGGGGAAACTGCGCGGCGAGGGATGCTCCGCGATATAGTTTTCTGGAACCGCAAGGGACAATGGCCGGGGAATTCAGGATTCCTCCGACTGCCCGTTGTCTTGGGATTCCCGCATAAAGTCCGTAATTAAATCGACATGCTTCATCATCTCGTCCTTGGCCCGGTCCTTGTCCCGGTCCCGAATGGCCAGATAAATTCTGCGGTGGGAATCCAGGGTACGCTGATAGTAGTTGGGAAGGGTGTAATACCGCAGGCGCACCTGCAAAATCATGGCGGTAAAGAGATCGATGGCGGCGGCAAAAATGGCGTTATGACTGGCAAGGGCTAAATCCTCGTGAAATTCCGCATCTGCCGCATAATCGTACATATCCTTTTCCAGACGCAGCAGCGAGCGGCTCAAGCGATCCAAATCCTCCTCTGTGGCGCGCTCACAGGCAAGCTCCACAATGGCGACCTCGTTGGC
>JAVVPH010000290.1:0-2313 GCA_036655835.1 Oscillibacter sp. | reverse complement strand
CCGTCCTCCTCCTGCATCAAGCTGATGAAATAGTCCTGCAAATTCAGTCTCGACAGCTCCAAGCCGTCAGGCAGCGGCTGTGGGGCCGTGCCCTGCACGCAGGCACTTTTCAATCCCCCCAGCACGGTGGTGCTGAGCACGTGCCTGCCCTGGGCATAGGCATCCACCGCGGCGGCGGGGCCGGAGACGGTATGCACATCCGCCGTCAGCGTTTCCGTGGGGGCGTTTTTGAGAATACGGCCATTGCGGATGATGATGGTGTGCTCCACAATGTCCGCCACCTCGGCGATGAGATGGGTGGAAATGACGAAGGTGCTGGCGCTGTCCCCGTAGTTTTGCAGCAGGAGCTTGTAAAACAAATCTCGATGCTGGGCATCCAGGCCCAACACCGGCTCGTCCAGCAGCACGTAGGGCACCCCCACGGACAATCCCAGAATCAGGCGGAAAATGGAGCCGTAGCCGGTGGAGAGACTCTTGATTTTCTGTTTGGACTTCAAGCCGAACTGCTTTGCCAGGTCCTCGGCGTAGGGGCGGTTAAAATCGGGATAAAAAATCGCCGTGGCGTCAAACGCGCCCTTCACCCGCATATCCTCGGGGTAGAAATTTTCCTCCCCCACCAGAAATAATTTGCCGGCCGCCGCGTCGGTGCCCACCTCCGCGCCATCCACCGTCACCGTACCGGACGTGGGCCGGAGACGGCCCGTGAGAATATTTAAGAGGGTGGATTTGCCTGCGCCGTTATTGCCCAAAAGACCGTAAATTTTGCCGCTCTCCAAGGTCAATGTCACGTCCTGCAAGGCCTGTGTGTCCCCAAAGCGGCGGGACAGCCCCCGTATTTCAATTGCCATATTCTTTGAATCCCCTTTCCATCAGCGCGGCAAGCTCTTGGGCCGTCAGGCCCAGATTTTTGGCTTCCTGCACTGTTTTTTCCACATAGTCGTGATAAAATCCCTCTCGCCGCCGGGCGCGGAGACTTTCTTGCGCCCCCGGGGCCACAAACATCCCCACGCCCCGCTTTTTGTACAGCACACCCGCATCCACCAGCAGATTGATGCCCTTCAAGGCGGTGGCGGGGTTGATTTTGTAAGTCACCGAATACTCAGTGATGGAGGGCACTTGCCCCTCCTCCGGGTAAATCCCATTCAGGATGGCCTCCTCCAATTGCTCCGCCAACTGCTGGAAGATAGGTCGGTCATCGGTAAAGGTCACAGCCATGCCCCCTCTCCTGTGTCTGTTAGTTAGTTGAGTAACTAACCGTGTGACTAAAATACCATAGCTGCTTCCGTTTGTCAAGGGCAACACCGCAGAAGATAAAATTTTCAGAAATTGGGAAATCCGGGAGGTACAGGGATGCGGACAAAAAGCCGGCCTGCATACAAGCTCGGCAAGAGGCGAGAATATCTATCGAGGAACAGTAGAATGAGGCACTGCCGTATACGACGAGTGTGGTTCCGTCGCAACAGGCGAAATATCACTTTCGGGGCTTCCATTTTAGCCATAAACTTGATATACTATTTAAAAGACAACACCGCACAAAGCACGGCCTTCGGCCTTTTCCAAGGGCTTACTTGCAGATTTTGTGCCGTATTGCCTTAAATAAACAATATCTTGCATCTGAACCCTATATCATTTCGCCGCAAGCGGCATGAATAGGCAAAGCAGAACGCAGCCCGGGGTTGATACACACGCCCCAGGCCGCCTTGCGGTTCAGGTGACAGGGAAAATGCGGGGTGATTTTGTGCCCATTCAGTGCGGGGATTTGCTGGAGCTTCCCTCTTTTGGCGCGATAACTTTGGTGGCGGGACGGGGCGGCTTGCAGCGCAAACTCACTTGGCCTTACGTGGGGCAAACAGCCAGCGTGGCCCAGTGGGTCCATGGCGGCGAACTGCTGTTCATCACCGGCATCGGCGCGGCCCGCTCGCCGGAAAGTCTCCTTTTAGTGGCCCAGGAATGTGTGGCAAAGGGACTTTGCGGGCTGGTTATTCTGGTGGGTGACGAGTACATCAAGGAAATTCCCGCCGCCGTGATTGCCGTGGCAGAGGAAGCGGGCCTCCCCCTGTTCCGTATGCCCTTTGACCTGAAAATCATTGATGTGACCAGCGAAATTGTGGACCTGATCATGCAGGATAAATATGAGCGCAAGCGGTCCAAGGGCTTTTTGGAGCGGCTGTTGTTCGCTGACAGCGGCGACACCATCCCCGATGACGAGTTAGCGCAGACGTACTCCATCGATTTGGCGCCCTATCGCTTTGTCGGGATATTTTATATCGGCACCGACGAGGGCAGCGTCCTTGATTTTCCCCAGATGGACAA
>JAVVPH010000289.1:458-2319 GCA_036655835.1 Oscillibacter sp. | reverse complement strand
TTCAAAATCAACGGCGTGGACGTTCTGGCCGCATTAAAGGAGATGTGCTGATATGGATGAAATGAGAGCGACTACCGAGGAAGATCAGGAGGAGACCCTGGTTCTGACATTTGCAAAGCCCTACGTTTTTGACGGTAAGGAATATACCGAGGTGGATCTGTCCGGCCTGGAGGACACTACGGCGGCGGATCTGTCTGCTGTGAGTAAAATTTTGGCAAAGCAAGGCGTTATTACACCCGTGCCTGAAATGTCTATGGATTTCGCCCTTTACATGGCGGCGCGTGTGGCCAAACTGCCCATTGAATTTTTCAAAGGCATTCCGACCCGTGAGGGCATCAAGCTGAAAAACATCGTAACGGGTTTTCTGTACGGCGGGGGTGGGGACAATTAACCCCCGCCGTGATCAATAAGGGCTGCATTGCACTGTCCATCCAGTTACATACCGGTATTGACTATTTTATGGCCATGCCGGTGGAAGAACTAAACGAAATCGCGGCGGAAGTCAACCAATTTGCGGAGGAGGTGGCAAGCCATGGCAAAAAATAGCAAAACCTATGAATTAGCCCTAAAAATAGGCGGTAAGGCCGACAGTTCCCTAAAAACCGCCTGTATGACCGCTGAAAACAACCTTTCCGAACTGGGGGCGTCCGCAAAAAAAGCGGCAAAAGTTGGCGCCGCAGCCCTGGCAGCCATGGGAACCGGAATTATTGCAGCTGGAACGGGCCTCTACAAAGTTGGTGCTTCGTTTGATAACGCCTATGATGCGATCCGCATTGGAACCGGAGCAACCGGCGACGCGCTGGAGGACCTTAAAGGCAGTTTCAAAGAGGTATATTCCGCCGTACCTGCTGAAATGGCAGACGTTGGAACTGCAATAGCTGACTACAACACGCGCCTGGGGGTGACCGGGGACACACTGGAGACCCTTTCAACCCAGGCGCTGCAAGTCAGCGATATGCTGGGAGACGATCTAAGCGGTGTTATCGAAAATTCCTCACAAGCATTCCAACAGTGGAGCATAGCAGAGCAGAACATGGCCGGCGAAATGGATTACATTTTCAAAGTCAGCCAGTCCACTGGCGTGGGCTTCACGGAACTTATGACGGACATGCAGACCTATGGCGCCCAGATGCAAGAAATGGGCTATGGGTTTGAGGAAAGCGCCGCCCTAATAGGCCAGTTGAGCAAAGAGGGCGTAAATGTAACCGAGGTTTTGGGAGCCATGAAAAAATCGGTCACGACAATGGCCAAAGAGGGCGTTTCCGCAACTGACGGCATGAAGCAATACTATGAGGCGATCAAAAATGCGGGTACAGCCACCGAGGCCACCCAAATGGCGAGTGAAGTGTTCGGATCAAGGGCTGCGTCTACCATGTCGGCGGCCATCCGCAGCGGCGCCATGGACGTGGACACCCTGACGGCATCCTTGCAACAGAGCAGCGAAACCATAAACGGAGCCGCCACGGATACATACGACTTTGCAGAAAAATGGGCCTTATTTAAGCAACAAATGGCCGTGGCAATCGAACCGGCAGCTATGGAAATTTTCAATTATATGGGCGACGCTATGGACCAGATTGCACCCAAAATAAAAGAAATGGCCCCGACAATCGCGCAGGCCGTCACGAATGTGGTCAATTTCATAGTGAACAAAGCGATCCCAGCTGTAATCACCGTTGGAAAATGGATCGCAAAACACAAAACGCTTGTTTTGGCCCTGGCTGCTGGGATCACCACGCTGGTGGTGGCATTCAAAACCCTGCAAACGGCCATGACGGTCATAAACACCGTGAAAAGCCTTTCCACCGTGTTTGGCGCAGCCACCAAGGGCGGCGGGGCGTTAAAGGGCGTCATGGGCCTT
>JAVVPH010000289.1:0-448 GCA_036655835.1 Oscillibacter sp. | reverse complement strand
TGTAAAGTTTTTGGTCATAGCCGCCATCATTGCGGCGGTGGTTGCTGCCGGAATTTTGCTTTATAAGAACTGGGACAAAATCAAGGCGTGGGCAATTTCTTTAGGGCAAACCATAGCCCAAGTGTGGGGAAACATCACGGCGTGGGTTTCTGGTGCGGTTGCCAACCTGGTGGCCACGTTCCAAACCAATTTCCCATTGCTATCCGCATTTATAAGCGGGTGGTGGGAGAGCATCCAAGCCGCCGTTGAAAACGTGAAAGCGATTTTCTCTAACATTATTGATTTTGTAAAAAACGTGTTCACAGGGAACTGGTCCGGCGCATGGGAAAACATTGTCAATATCTTCGGGAACCTGTTTGGCATGATCGTGAACCTGGCAAAAGCCCCGATCAATGGGGTCATTTCGGCCATTAACTGGGTGCTGTCCAAAATCAACAGCATATCCGTG
>JAVVPH010000288.1:0-2337 GCA_036655835.1 Oscillibacter sp. | reverse complement strand
TGACGCTGTTTGTGCTTTTTTATCACAAGCTCTTCGCCGTCACCTTTGACGAGAGCTTCTCCCGCGCCACGGGGCTGAATGTGGATCGATACAACACCCTCCTCGCCATCCTCACGGCGCTGACCATCGTGCTGGGTATGCGGATGATGGGCGCCATGCTGATTTCCTCGCTGGTTATTTTCCCCGCGTTAACGGCCATGCGCGTCTTTCGCAGCTTCCGCAGCGTGGTGCTCTGCGCCGCCGTCACCTCCGTGAGCTGCTTTGTGGCGGGACTGACCATCTCCTTTGCCTATTCCACCCCCGTGGGCGCCACGGTGGTGGTGGCGAATCTGGCGCTGTTCCTGCTGGCCTGTCTTATAGGGAAGCTCTGAATCAATCCCGCTCCACGTCTTGGCGGCATCTTTCCCGTCTGGGCATCGCCAAAAGCCCTTGAAATACGTCAAGTATTCCTGCGTGTTTTTGGCTTGCCAGACAAAAAATCTGCTCGCCAATCCATGTGACGGATTAATTCAGAACTTCCCTGGGTCACTCCGCCGGCATTGACGGATTTCCTCTCTTGGGCGGACGGTTCGTCCGCCCAAGAGAGGACACATTATAAAAAGAAGTACTTGCATTTTCCGGCCTGCTGTGGTATATTGCATATGTTAGATAGTGTAAGTTGCGGAGTGGACCTGGGGTCCGCTCTTTTTCTTGACCATTTTTAAACGGTTAAAATTAGAAAATTTTGTAAATGGAAGAGTGAGTCCCATGAAAAAAATTACCGAATTGGCCGCGGATTTGGCGGCGGACGCCATTGCGGCGGCGGGCTGCACCCTGTGGGATGTGGAATACGTCAAGGAGGCCGGCGGCTGGACCCTGCGCATTCTGCTGGACAAGGACGGCGGCGTGGACATTTTGGACTGCGAGGCCGTCTCCCGCACCGTGTCGGACCTGCTGGACGAGGCGGACCCCATCGAGGGCAGCTACACCCTGGAGGTCGGCTCCGCCGGAGCAGAGCGGGCCTTGAAGCGCCCCGCCGATTTCCTGCAATTTATGAACAGCCCTGTTTTGGTGAAGCTCTACCAAAGCCGGGATGGCCGCAAGGAATTTGCGGGAACCTTAAAAGCCTACGACCCGGAAAACGGCACAGTCACCCTCACTGTGGGCGAGCAGGACCTCTCCTTTACCAAAAAGGAAACAGCCCTGGTTCGTCTGCGGGTCGAATTTTAAGAGTGTACACAAGATGAGATTAAAGGAGAATCACCAATGAGAGGCAAAAAGCAGAAGGAACCCGTGGGTATGAACTGCGCGGAGATCTTTGCCGCGCTGGCCCTGCTGGAAAAGGAGCGCAACATCCCCCAGAGCTTCATGATGGAGAAAATTATTCAGGCCCTGACCACCGCCTATAAGCGGGACCATGACGGCGTGGAAAACGTCATTGTGGACGTGGACGACGCCCATCAGGCCCTGAAAATGTATGTCCAGAAAAATGTGGTGGAGGAGGAGGATTACGTCGACCCCTTCAACGAAATTTTACTGGAGGAGGCCAAGATGCTCTCCGCCCGGTATGAGGTGGGCGACGTGGTGAACCTCCCCGTGGACAACGTGGAGTTCGGCCGCATCGCCGCAGGCAACGGCAAGCAGGTCATTATTCAGGGCCTGCGCGAGGCGGAGCGGGGCATCGTCTATGAGGAGTTCAACTCCAAGCAGCACGAGATCCTCACCGGCACCGTCACCCGTCTGGACCCCCGCAACGGCAACGTCTCCCTGCGCATCGGCACCGGTGCGGAATCCACGGAGGCGCTTCTCATGGCCGGCGAGCAGGTTCCCGGCGAGGAGTTGTCCGAGGGAATGCACGTCAAGGTCTACGTGGTGGAGGTCCGCCGCAGCACCCGCGGTCCCCAGGTCCTCATCTCCCGGACCCATCCGGGCCTGGTGAAGCGCCTGTTTGAGCTGGAAGTCCCCGAGATTTACGACGGCACCGTCGAGGTCAAGGCCATCTCCCGGGAGGCCGGCAGCCGCACCAAAATGGCCGTGTGGTCCAACGACGAAAACGTGGACCCCATCGGCGCCTGCGTCGGCCCCAAGGGCCAGCGGGTCTCCGGCATCGTCGACGAGCTCCGGGGCGAAAAAATTGACATCATCAAATACAGTGAGGACCCTGCCGAATTTATCGCCGCCGCCCTGGCACCCGCCGATGTGGTGGACGTGTGGATGGCGGACGAGGGCAAGGCCTGCCGCGTGCTGGTGCCGGACGACCAATTGTCCCTGGCCATCGGCAAGGAGGGGCAGAACGCCCGCCTGGCCGCCCGCCTCACCGGCTATAAAATTGACATCAAGCCCGAGAGCTTCCGGGAC
>JAVVPH010000287.1:0-2361 GCA_036655835.1 Oscillibacter sp. | reverse complement strand
CCCACTCGAAAACCACGTCCTGAGTCTCCGCCATGATTAAATCGTACCGCTGCTTGGCGTCCCGCAGGGCCTCCTGGGTGCTTTTCAGCTCGGAAATGTCGGTAAAACTGCAGTACACCACCGTCTCGCCGCTTGGAATCTCCACCGCCGTGCCGCCCAGCAGAATCCACTTCACCGTGCCGTCTGCGCTGACAAGGGACAGCTCGTCACGGGTGGCCTCACCCGTCTCCGCCTGATACCGCAGGGATTCCTGCACCCGCTGCACATCCGCCGGACGCATGAGGCGCACCAGCTTGTCGTCAAAGAGCAGCTTCAGTTCCTCTCTGGTGTAGCCGATAGTCTTGTAAAAGCCGTCGTTGGCGTCGATGAGGGTAAAGTCGTCGTCCGCCTGACACTTGAACGCGCCGCCGGGGATGGTGTTGTAGATGGTGAGCAGCTCCCGATGGACCGCCTCCAACTCACGCTGGCCCTTGCGCCGCATTTTATCCGCATAAAAGCCCATGGCAATCAAAATCAGCAGCAGCACGGCGGTGAGGGCGAAGGCCTGAGTTGTCAGCGTCATGGCCCGTGAGGCCACAATGTCGTTGGGGAGCACCGAGAGGAAATACCAGTCGTTGGCGCCCACCGGCATATAGTTCATGGTGCGGCTGTCCCCGTCCCACCGATAGGCAACCCACCCCGCCTCGCCGGCCTGCATGGCGCGCTCCATCTCCGCCAGCTCCTCCTTGGAGACGGAATCGTTGGCCTCAAAGCTCTCGAAAATATTGGTAAAATCGTGGTCGTGGTTGGCGTTGGGGTTATCGGAGCGGGCAAAAATCCGCCCGTCCGTATTCACCATATAGCTATACCCCCGCCCGCCGAAGGACTCCGCCGACAGAAAGCGGGTCAGTGAGTCCATGCGAAAGCGGGCGTTCACAATGCCGATAATCTCCCCGTCTCGGGGAATGGGGGCGGTGACGCAGATAATGTCCTTCTGGTCTACCACCGACTCCTCCATGTCGCTGATGGCGGTTTCCCCTGCCATCGACTGCTGAAAGTGCTTGTGATCCGCGATATTGCCAATCGCAGCGCCGTCCACGCCGTAGAGCGTGCCGTCCGGGGTGGCGATAGAGATGTTGAGGAAGATTTCTCCGATACACTTGTCCTCGTTCAGATGTCTCAGGGTTTCCGGCGACGTGATGGACGCTGTGTACCGGCCTAAGTTCAGGCCGATTTGCTCAATATGCAGCATATCGTTATTCAGGTGCTCCCGAATCAGGGTCACGGATTGGATGGCGCTCTCCCGAACCACCTGGTTGACCCGCTCCTGCTCCTCGCTCTCCACCACCCGCAGATAGCCCGTCGCCATCATGAAAATTGCCACCATCGCACAGCACAGTACGGCGGCACTCCGCAGAAAATCTGCCCTTTTGTTCCCCACAATTTTCACGCCCATCCCCCCAATCCGGCTTCAGCTACCTGTCCACTTTGTTTCCCCTGCATTATAACACAATATTTTCCAATTTGACAGGACAATTATAACTTTTTTCCGGCGGGGCCCAGAGAAAATACCCCACCTTTTTTGGCGCAAGGTGTCGCTTTTTGGCGTCTTGTCCGGTTCCGGATACATTTCGAGCGCTATTTTGCTACATTTTAGACCATATGTATCCCACAAAAGCGCTTTTCTGTTATGCTTTCATTATCAACCCGGCAGGCAAGAAAGCAGCAGGGCACCGCATTTTTGATGCGCATAAACACCACAAAATAAGGAGGAAACATCATGAAAAAGAAACTATTGGGCATGGCACTGGCACTTTGCATGGCACTTTCCCTGTTCCCCGTGGGGGCCCTTGCAGCAGAAACCGCCCCGGCAGACGGCTGGTACGTCCTGAAAATCATGGGCAACTATGTGAACTTTGACAGCACCAACGGCGCAGAGCTGCGGGACAATTCCGCCACCAAAAATGAAGGCTTCCTTCTGGAACACAAAGGGGACGGCCAAGTCACCCTCATGCTGGAAAACGGCACCTTCTTGGGCATTGCCGGCGCCTATAAAAACGGCGTACGGGTAAAGCCGGTCAATGCCCCCTACCTCTGGAAGATTGCCCCTGTGGACAGCGGCACCTTTAGCCTCCGTCCCGCTGACCGTGCAGAGATGGTGCTCAACGCCTCCGAGGAGAAAAACGTAGACGGCACCGACGTTCTCCTGTGGACCCATGACGGGAAGAATCCCCCCAAAAACATCAAGGTTGAGTTTGCCCCCATCGCGGCAAGAGTGGTCACCGCCGCCCCCGTCGCGGCAAACTTTACGCTGGACGGCAAAGCCGTCAGCGTCCCCCAGGCCTACACCGTAGCGGGCGGCAGCTACCTGCAGCTGCGCGG
>JAVVPH010000286.1:0-2371 GCA_036655835.1 Oscillibacter sp. | reverse complement strand
GTATTGGATGTGGGCATCCATGTCACTGCGGACGGAACGCTTTGCGGTGACACCCGTTTTTCCGAGATTGCGCCCCTGGCGGCAGCCGTCTCGCCGGTCCCCGGCGGCGTCGGCTCTTTGACCACGGCCATTTTGGCAAGCCATGTGGTGGAAGCCGCAAAACGGACCTTGGAGGCATAAAATGAATTTTTTCTCTCCCGCTGAATTGACAGGCAACTATGCCGCCGCCGGAAAAAAGAAAGCCCTGCTGCCTGCGCTGACCATTTTTTTATTGGCTGTTTTGGCCGGCGGCCTGATTGCGCTGGCCGGTGCGGGTGCCACCACCGCCACCCATAACATCGCCGCCGCCGGAATTGCGCGGCTGGTCAACGGCGTCCTATTTCCCTTTGGCCTGATGATGATTGTTTTACTGGGCGCAGAGCTGTTCACCGGCAACTGCCTGATGGTCATCTCCGTGTTGGACCGACAGGCAACCCTGGCGGGGATGCTGCGCAATTGGCTGTTGGCCTATGGGGGCAATTTCGTGGGCAGCGTTCTGGTTGCCGCCGGCTGTGCCTATTTTGGTCAATTCAATTATTCCGCCGCCGGGCTGGCGGTATCCACCGTGAAGCTCGCCGCGGCCAAGTGCGCCCTGCCCTTTGGCACAGCCTTTGTCATGGGTATTTTCTGCAATCTTTTGGTGTGCGCCGCCGTGCTGTTGGCCTTTTCCGCCAAGGATGCGGCGGGAAAAATTCTGGCTATTTTCCCTCCCGTCTGTCTGTTTGTCCTCTGCGGCTTTGAGCACAGTGTTGCCAATATGTACTACATTCCCGCAGGACTTTTCGCTTTAAATGTGCCGGACTATGCCGCCGCCATCGCCCAGTCCGGTCTGGACCTCTCCCCGTTGACCTGGGGAAACTTTCTCCTGCGCAATTTGCTGCCCGTCACCCTGGGAAACATCGTGGGCGGAACCGGAATCGGCGCGATGATGTGGTATGCTTATCTCAGAAAAAGCGGGGAGAGGGATTGACATGAGCTACGAGGAAACCCTGGGTTATCTCGCGCAAACGGCGATGATGGGCAGTCGTCTGGGCCTGAGCCGTATGCGGGAATTGCTGACCAAGCTGGGAAATCCCCAACAGCAGTTAAAATTTGTCCACATCGCCGGCACCAATGGGAAGGGCTCCACAGCGGCTATGCTGACCGCCGTGCTGCGTCAGGCCGGCTATCGGACGGGGCTGTACACCTCGCCGCATCTCCTGCGCTACGAGGAGCGTTTTCAAATCGACGGCCGGGAGGTGTCCCAGGCGGACTTCACCGCGGCAACCGCGCGGGTCAAGGCCGAGGCAGATACCATGGAGGACGGCCCCACCCAGTTTGAACTGCTCACCTGTGTGGCCCTCTGTATTTTTCAGGCGGCGCACTGCGCCATTGTGGTTTTGGAGGTGGGGCTGGGCGGTCGGCTGGACGCCACCAACGTCATTTCCGTGCCGGAGGTGGCGGTCATTACCCGGATTGGCCTGGAGCACACGGAAATTTTGGGCGATACGGTGGAACAGATCGCCGCCGAAAAAGCCGGTATCATCAAACCCGGCGGCTGTGTGGTGCTAGGCGACCAGACCGAGGCCGTACGCGGCGTGGTGGCAGATATCTGCCGGAAAAACGACGCGCATCTGACCACGGTTCCCCTGGACGAGCTGCAATTTCTCTCCGGCTCTCTGCAAGGGCAGCATTTCGCTTGGCGGCAATATCCCGATGTGCTGTTGCCCCTGTTGGGCCGGCATCAACTCCAAAACGCCTGCACCGCACTGGAAACGGTGGAACAGCTCCGTCGGCGCGGCTGGCGCATTTCGGATAGCGCCGTGCTGTCGGGCCTTGGCAAAACGGTGTGGCCGGGGCGGTTTGAGTGCGTTTCCCAGCACCCGGCGCTCATCATTGACGGCGGCCACAACCGCCAGTGCGCAGAGGCCCTTGCCGCCGCACTGCGGGATTATTTTCCCGGCAAAAAAATCATTTTTTTAATCGGCGTATTGGCAGACAAGGATTTTACCGGCATTTTTGACGCGCTGCTGCCCCTGGCAAAGCAGGTGGCCGCCGTCACCCCTGACAGCCCCCGCGCCTTGGGGGCGGCGGCGCTTTGCGCCCGCCTGCAACAGCAATATGCCTTCACCGCCGCCACGCCCTGCGCCTGTGTGGGCGACGGCCTTGCCCTGGTCCAAAAAGCGGCCCACCGGGACGATGTCATCTGCGTCTGCGGCTCCCTGTATATGATTGGAGAGGTGCGCAGCCTGCTCCACTTGCGGTAATATCTTCCAATGGACCGTCCTTTTGCAAATCCCCCTGCCCGCCAAGGGCAAAGCGCACCACGAAAGGCTGAGACAAAACTAAAATT
>JAVVPH010000285.1:0-2385 GCA_036655835.1 Oscillibacter sp. | reverse complement strand
CGTCTTGGCGGCATCTTTTCCGTCTGGGCATCGCCAAAAGCCCTTGAAATACGTCCGTATTCCTGCGGGTTTTTGGCTCGCCAGGCAAAAAATCTGCTGGCCGATCCACGGGACGGATTGAATCAGAGGTTCCTTAAAATACAGAATGTATTCGCTTTAAAATACACCTTGTATAGTTTATCAAATATATTTCCCTCTGTAAAGCCATTTCCAAAAATAATGTGGGCCAAGGGGCAGAAAAAACACAGCGAACAGGACCGCTGCCGGCGGTCCTGTTCGCAAAGGGGCGTCTTTTAAAAAAGGCAGGCCTGATTGGGGAGCAAATCGCCGTCAATTTGGCGGAGCTGCTTGGCGTTTTCCTCCCCCAGTCGGTCCCCGATGGACATCCGGCGGAGGATGTCCTTCACCGTCTGGTCCAAGGCAAGGCCCTCCCGGTAGTCCGCCGGGAAGATGAAATCCACCCGGCCCTTGGCCAGCAGATCCTCCACGCCGGGGCGGTTGCTCTCCTGAAACACGGCGATGGCCTGCCCGCCGTAGGCCCGCATCATTTTCATGCAGGGCACGTCCGAGAGGCCGTCCCCCACGTAAATCATGTTGGTAAAGGGCACCCGCTTACTGTCGTCAGGCATGGAGGCGTTCAGGTCCCGGTCGTTGGACACGTCCAGCACGCCCTTGTTGATGCGGTAGACAAACTGGGTTTTGGCGGTAAAATTCACCGCCAGCTTGGGCCAAACCGGCGCGCCGGCGGCGTTGTAGTAAAACTCGCTGGCGTAAATCTCCTTAAATTCCCCGCTGATGGCGCTGCCCTCGATAATCTCCCGCAATCCAGAGGAGATAATGTAGTGCTCCACCTGCACCCCTTGGGTCAGGCCGAAGGCGTTGATGCGGGAAAACCAATCCTCCACGCCGGGAAAGAGCACGATGCCCCGGCCCTTTTCCACCAAATCCGCCCGGGTGAAGGGCAGGTGCTTTTTCTCCGCCTCTTGGAGCATGGCGTACATATAGGCCAAAATCCCGTCCATCCGGCTGTGGCGGCCAAACTCGTTTGCCACAGACCAAAATTCGCCGGGGGTCATGCCCAGACTGGGGATAAACGCGTAGTCCTGCATATCCGTGGTGCAGAGGGTTTTGTCAAAATCGTAGAGAAAGGCCACAATGGGCAGTTGCTTTTCCAAATTTCCATCCTCCCGGTTTTCAAATCATCGGTCCGCCGGCTCCGTGTAAGGAAAAAGCGGCTCCCGCGAGCCGCTTTTTATGATTATTCGTCAGCGGAATAGTTGCGGCCGAAGCGCAAATCGTTCAGGCGGATGGTGGCTGTCTCGTCCTCTGTAAAGGGGTCGCCGTCGGGGTAGCCCTCCGCCGGGGGGGCCTCCTCCGGTTCCTCCGGTGCCTCTTCCTCGTCAAAGGTGGCCAATACCCGCTCGCCGATTTCCTCCACAGCGGCGGTTTCCTCCGCCGCCACGTCGGGGACGGGGGGCTCCAGCTCCAACTGGGGCAGCTGCTCCAGGAATTTCACCTCTCTGGCGCACAGGTCCCGGCCGGCGGCGATAAACCGCGCCATCTCCAGTTGGCCTTGGCGCAGACGCGTCTCCGCGTCGGAAAGCTCCTGCTGCAATTGACCGATTCTGGTGCGGGCCTCCGTCTCGGCCTGGGCCAAAACCTGGTCCCGCTTGACCTCCGCCTCGTGGATGATGGAATCCGCCATTTTTTGGGCGGTGAGCAAGGTGGCCCGCATGGAATCCTCGGTGGAGCGATAGTCCTCCACCTTTTCCACCAGCACCTTCATCTTCGCCTTCAGTCCTGCGTTTTCCTTGTAAAGTGCGGTGTAATCATCGGTCAACTCGTCCAAAAATTCGTCGACCATGGCCATGTTATAGCCGCCCATCATCGCCTTGGCGAAGGCGTGGGTGGAAACTTCCTGTGGTGTCAGCATGATGTGATGTTACCCCCCTATGTATCCTTCTATTTAAAAATAGAGGCCGTTATTTTCCAATTCGTCGATTAAATCGCCCTCAATGTCCACATGGTAGGGCGTGATGATATAGGTGTTGGCGGCGACCTTTTTGATTTTCCCCTCGCCGGCATAGGCAACGCCGGAGAGAAAATCGATGAGGCGGCGGGCGATGTCCTTGTTGGTGGATTCCAGGTTGATGACCACGGTGCGCTTATCCTTGAGGTGGTCCGCAATTTCCGAGGCGTTTTCAAACCGCTCCGGCTTCACCAGCACCACCTTCAACTGGGTGGTGGCGTGGATATTGACCACCTTGTTGCGCCGGTCCTCGGCCTTGTTTTTGCGGTCCTCCAGGACCGGCTCTCTGCGGACAGGCTCGTCAAAATCGTCGTAGTCCCCGTCCTCATCCTCATAGGGGTGGGTCCATTTTTTCA
>JAVVPH010000284.1:0-2391 GCA_036655835.1 Oscillibacter sp. | reverse complement strand
CAGGCAGCTGTATTTATTTTCAAATATTTTCCTTAAAATTCGCCGGTTAATCTCGCCGTCGTCCACAATCAAGATGGTATGGGCATCGTTATGGTCGCTCAGCAGGGACGCTCGGTACTTTTGCAGCTCAAAATCAATCTCTTTGCGGGTGGTAATGTCCGCCACTTCCATAACCAGAATGGACTTCTCCTCCACCCGGGCCACATATTGCAGGCAGATGTGCAGCCAGAGGCTGCTCCCGCCGGGGGTGGTATAGGTACATTCGCAGTCCGCCGGCTCCTCTGTCTCCGCGCAGAGACGGAACGTGCCGAGAAAGACCTCCCGGTCCTTCTCCGCCGTCAGGGTCAGGGGGCTGAGCTGTTCCAACGCGGCTCCGCGCCGATTCAGCAGCTCACAAAAGAGTTCATTGACCCGCAAAAATTCAACCTGGTCCTCAAAAAATTCGCAAATCGCAGTGGCTTGACGGGGATTGTTAAACACCCCCTGCACTTGCGGATTGGCGGAAAACAGACTGTCGCACAGATCTCCGGCCCGCTTTTGCGCCCCCTGGGGCAGGGCGGTCTGCCGGAGGAACTGGGCCTCGTATTTTGAAACCGGCATGGGGCGGGCAAAGTAATAGCCCTGAATATATTCGCAGCCCACGCTTTTTAAAAACTCCACCTGCTCCCCAGTCTCCACGCCCTCCGTCACCACGGGGATTCCCAGCCACTTCGCCATGCGAATCACAGAGGCGATGATATTTTCTCCCCGGCCGGGAATTTTGCTCTGGGACAAAAAGCGCATATCAATTTTCAGCACATCCACCGCGATGTCCTTCAAAATGCTCAGGGAGGAATAGCCGCTGCCAAAATCGTCCATCAAAATGGTAAAGCCCTGGCTTTGTAGCCGGGTGATGGTGGCGCTCATGGCGGTGGGGTTGTCGGTATAGGCGCTCTCGGTCAGCTCTAGCTGCAACAGGGACGGGTCAATTTCGTAGCGGGTGACCAGCTCCATCAAAATTTCCACCAATTGGGGGTTGTACACATTCACCCGGGAAATATTGACAGAGATGGGCAGGGGGGTATGCCCCTGGGAAATCCAGTTGTGCAGGCACTGACAGGTCTGCTCCCAAACGTAGGGGTCCAGCTTGGTGATAAAGCCGTTGCGCTCAAATATCGAGATAAACTCGCCGGGCAGCAGCAGGCCCTTTTGGGGATGATTCCAGCGCACCAAAGCCTCCGCGCCGCAGGGTTGGGCGGTGGAGACGCGGTATTTTGGCTGGAGATAAATTTCAAATTCATGGTGGTCCAGAGCGGAATTCATCCCGTTGACAATCTCCTGCTCCCACGCCAGGGTGACGCTCATGTTCTCATTGTAATACGCGTAATAATCCACATAGTTGCCCTTGCAGGTTTTCGCCGCCAGCGCCGCGCGGTTGTACATGGTCTCCACCGAAACGGCGGGGTCCTTCACCAGATACACGCCGATGGAGGGAACCATGTCGTAATTGGGGTTATACGCGGAGAGCTGGGTTCTGGTTTCCCGGATAAAGCGCTCTGTGGTTTCCTCGTCGTAGGGCATGCACAGGCAAAACACGTCGGAGCCGATTCTGCCGCAGGTGGCGTCCCGCTGGGTGTACGCGAAGCTCTGGAGACGCTCGGCGATAAACAGCAGAATCCGGTCCCCCTCCTCCACGCCGAAAAAGGAGTTGATGAGCTGAAAGCGGTCCACATCCAGCCGCAACAGGGCAAAACACCTGCCGCTGTTTTCCCGCAGCATCTCCGCCGTGGCGTCAAAAAATTTCGTCTTGTTGTAAATTCCGGTGAGGCTGTCGTATTCCGCCAGATATTTCAGCTCGGTAAAAGCGCCGAGCTGACTGCGGTCAATGGCGTTTTTCAGCCGAAAGCGGATAATTTCCGCGTTGTAGGGCTTGGAGATAAAATCCCAGGCACCCAGCGCCAGCACCTTAATTTCGTTTTGGGTATCGTTATTTTCCGTGGCAACCAGAATGGGCAGGTTTTGATACCGGGGGTCCTGATGCACATATTGCAGGAAGTCGTATCCATCCATCACCGGCATGACAATGTCCAACAGCACCGCGGAAATATCCGTGGGATGTTGGTTCAACAGGTCAATTGCGGCGCTTCCGTTTTCCGCCCACAAAACCTGATAGTCCTCTGACAGGATTTTGGATAAAATTTTCCGGTTAATTTCATGGTCATCCACAATTAAGATGCTTTTGCGCATAGGCATATCCGCTTTACCCCCTCCGCAGTCCGTTGCGGACCACGTTGCTCTTTCCCGCTTTATCATGGTTAAAATGCGAATTTGTATCTTGGGCAGCACCGCGCAAAGCACGGCCTTCGGCCTTTGCCAAGGGCTTGCTTGCAGATTTTTCGCCATCTCGCACAA
>JAVVPH010000283.1:0-2395 GCA_036655835.1 Oscillibacter sp. | reverse complement strand
CCGCCCTGGCCGGACCCCTGCTGTCCCCCCGCTTCGCCCTGCTGCCGGCCCATTTCTCCCTGCTGGCCGGAGACTTGCTGCCGAAGCTGCCCGGACCCCTGTGCCCCGGCCCGGCCGCTGCCCTGTGGGCCGCCCACCAGTTGCCCGCCGCCCCGGAGCCCCAAAACCGGCTCCTGCTGCCATTTTAGACCCGGCTGCCCCACCGGCTATTCCAAGACGTGCCACGACCAATTGTTTGCAAAATAGACAGGCGGAACGCGGAGGCCGGAGGGCCGCCGCCCGCCGCCGCGTACATTTTTCCCGGATGGTTACAAGTGCGCACCCTGAAAGCCTGTCAGACGGCGTTCAGGGTGTGCGCTTTATTGCGTCTGCACCCACGCAATGCTTGCAAGCAGTTGCCGAGGGTGCTATTCTGATAGGGAATAACGGCCATCCGATTTGCCGGAGGCTTTCCCCGTTTACGAAAGGAATGGTCATCACGATGAAAGAGTTTCAAACGTTCTTTTTGATGCAGCCTGAGGATGTGAAGCGCTATACCGTGGAGGTGCTGCACTATTTTCAGCCCGGAGACGACATTCAGTGCGCGGAAATCGGCGACGGAAACATCAATTATGTGACCAAGGCGTGGAATCCCGCAGATGGCCGCTCCATCATTGTCAAGCAGGCGGATCAGCGGCTTCGCTCCTCCGGCCGGCCGCTGGATATTTACCGCAGTAAAATTGAGGCGCAGGTTTTGGCCCTGGAAAGCAAACTGGCCCCGGCGTACATCCCCCATGTGTTTCGCTATGATGAAACCATGGCGGCGCTGTCCATGGAGGACATTTCCGCCTACAAAAATCTGCGGAAGGAACTGATGGAAAACCGGGTGTATCCCCATTTGGGCGAAAATCTGTCCTCCTTTTTGGCGGACGTGCTGCTGCCCACCACCGATTTGGTACTGGGCGGACCGGAAAAAAAGGCCCAGGTCAAGTTTTTCATCAACCCGGAGCTGTGCGAGATTACCGAGGATTTGGTGCTGACGGAGCCCTACGACGACTACAAGGGCCGCAATATCATCACGCCGGGGAACGAGGACTTCGTTCAAAAATTCCTCTACGAGGACGAGGATCTGAAGGCGGAGGTGGCCGCCCTGCGCTGCAACTTCATGAACAACGCCCAGGCGCTGATTCACGGCGATTTGCACTCCGGCTCCATTTTCGCAAACCAACAGGGCGTGAAAATCATTGACCCGGAATTTGCGTTTTACGGCCCCATGGGCTACGACATCGGCAATGTGATCGGCAACCTCTTCTTCTCCTGGGCCAACAAGGCCTACACCATGCCGGCGGAGACGGCGGCCATGGCCGGACTGGAGAACACCATTGCCGCGCTCTTTGATTTGACCGGTGAAAAGCTGGGGCGGAAGTACGACGAGCTGGTGGTATTCCCCCTGTATCGGACGAAAAATTTCCGAAAAAATTACTTGGACGGCGTGATGGCGGACGCCCTGGGCTACGCGGGCACGGAGATCATCCGCCGGGTGGTGGGGGATTCCAAGGTACTGGAGGTCAGCTCCGTGACGGACTTGAACCTCCGGGTTCCCATGGAGCGGGCGCTGATTCACCTGGGCATTGCCCTGATTCAAAACCGCAGGGATATTTCCTCCGGACGGGCCTTGACGGAGACGTTTCAACAGATTTTAAAAGAGGGGGGCCGCTGAGATGGAACGCAGGGACGACCATATGCCCTTTTTGCTCCAATACGAGCACGTTGCCTGGTATGAAAACGGAAAAGTGCGGATTTTGGACCGCAGAATTTACCCCACGGAAGTAAAATTTGTGGAGTGCGGGTCCTACACAGAGGTGGTGCAGGCCATTGCGGACATGGTGACCCAGAGCGCCGGACCCTACACCGCCGTGGGCATGGGGATGGCCTTGGCGGCCTATGAAACCCGGGGAAAGGGACGGGAGGAGCAACTGGCCTTTTTGCAAAAGGCGGCTTACGCCCTGGCCCACGCCCGGCCCACCACCGCCAACCGATACGGCATCATCACCCAGCGCTGCGCGGAGGTGGCCGCCGCCGCGCTGGAGGCGGGGGAGGACCCCGTTTCCGCCATTGTGGAAACCACGGTGGAATCCTTGAACCGGCGGTATGGCACCATGCAGATCGTGGGCGACTATCTGGCGGATTTGATTCCCAACCACGGCTGCATCATGACCCAGTGCTTTGGCGAGACGATTGTGGGCACGGTGATGCGGGCGGCGATTCGCCAGAACAAGACCTTTCGGGTTTTCTGCGCGGAAACCCGGCCCTATTTGCAGGGCGCCCGGCTCACGTCCAGCTGTTTTGCCCAGATGGGCTTTGACACCACCGTGATTACCGACAACATGGTGGCCTACACCATGGAGCGGGAGGG
>JAVVPH010000282.1:0-2401 GCA_036655835.1 Oscillibacter sp. | reverse complement strand
TAATCCGGGAAGTAAATGTTGGAATGAACCGTGCTGCGTACAGAGCTGATGCGGTTGTACGCCGTGATGGGTGCGCCCATGCGCTCCGGGCCGTATTCCGGGAAGCCTTGCACATATTTGCCAGTGTTGAAGGCGGCGTCCGCCAACAGCAAAGATGCAGTTTTTGCGCCTTGGCCGCCGCGTCCGTGCCAACGGATTTCCACGATGTCTTTCATGTTGCTCCTCCTTGTTCGATTTATTTTTCTGCGTCGAAATTTGCAAATTTCCTAGCTTGTCAGCCCATTTAGTATATCGCGTTTTCTCCCCCCTTGTCAATTCTCCCACCGGGTCAGCGGGTATAGAATTCCACGAACGTTCCTTAGTTGTTTTTGTGTTGGTTGTGACATTTTACCCAGTTTGGCGAAGAGCTCCCTTTCACATTGCACAAAAAAGCACCTTGTTTTTGTGCAATTCGTCTTTTTGCCTCCAAAAGCGAAGAGAATCCGTTGGAAGGCTTTCCCGGGGGTGAAAAAGGGTATATACTATCCTTAATATGTATAATTTGTGAACAATCAAAAACCCAATTATCATCTAGGAGGACGATTTTTATGCGGAACTTATTGAAACGGATTAAGACCAATTCCATCCTCACCGCCATCATCTACACGCTGCTGGGTCTGGTGCTGTTGGTTTGGCCCGCCCTGTCTGCCAATGTGCTCTGCACGGCCTTGGGACTGACGCTGGTGCTTTGCGGCGCGGTGGATGTGGTGATTTTTCTTTTCAACCGAGACGGCAGCCTGTATGCCGGCTTCCATTTGGTGTTTGGCATCATTTTAATTGCCGTGGGCCTGTGGCTGACCGCCAGCCCCGCGCTGATTGCGGTGCTCATCCCCCGGATTTTGGGCATTCTCATCTGCATCCACGGCGTCAGCGATGTGGGCCACGCCATCACCCTGCAGCGGGGCGGCGATGGCCGCTGGGGCATGGCGCTGGCGTTGGGGCTTGTGACCTTGGCCCTGGGCGGCGTGCTGGTATTCAACCCCTTCCAGGCCTTCACCACCGTGGTGCGGGTCATCGGCGCGTTTTTGGTGTACGACGGGCTCAGCGACATTTGGATTGCCGCCCGCGTCAGCAAGGTGGTGAAGCAAACCGCCGAAAAGCAGTCCGCCCAACAGCCGGACCCCGCCGCCGTGGATGTGGAATTTCACGACGCGGAGGACAAGTGAGTCCGTGGACGGCGGGTTAACGGACTGCACGTGGGCGGTGACCCATCTCAATTTGGACCAGCTTGCCGAGAGCGGCCAGGTCTTTCGCTGGACCCATCGGGGGGACGGCAGCTATGCCATCCCCGCAGGGGAGCGGTTTTGCGTGGCCCGGCAGACGGCGCGGGACCGTCTCCATATTCGCTGTTCGGCGGCGGACGAGGGGTTTTGGCGGGAATATTTCGGCATGAACGACCCCTACGACGCATATTGGCAGACCCTCCAAGCCTGGGCGGAACAGGACGGGCCGGAGGCCTATCTCTCCCGGGCGGCAAGGGTTGCGGACGGCGTGCGGGTCCTCCGCCAACCGACTTGGGAGACGATGGTCAGCTTTGTCATCAGTCAAAACAACAACATCCCCCGGATCAAAAAAAGTGTGGAGGCGCTGTGCCGCCAATATGGCACCCACCGCGTCACGGCGGACGGCGATGCCTACGACAGCTTTCCCCCGCCCCAGGCGCTGGCCCCGGCGGATTTGTCCCGCTTGGGCCTCGGCTACCGGGATTTGTACATCACCCATCTCAGCCGCGCCGCCCTGGACGGCAGCCTGCCGGCAAATCTTCACGGCATGGATTACGCGGACGCCAAAACGGCTTTGAAATCCGTCCACGGAATCGGCGAAAAGGTGGCAAGCTGCATTTTGCTCTACGGACTGGGCCATTTGGAGGCCTTTCCCATCGACACTTGGATTCGCCGGATTTTGGACCGGGAATTTGAGGACGGCTTCCCCGCCGGGCGATACGCCGGGTTTGAGGGACTGGTACAGCAGTTGATGTTCTATTATGAGAGAAGCGTCCAATGACGGAAATCAGGCCGTTATACCAACATTTAAGCCCCTACAAAGCACGGCCTTCGGCCTTTGCCAAGGGCTTGTTTGCAGATTGTGCGGTGTTGCCTGAATGAAAGCCGAACGGCTTTCATTTCCGCGTGTCTAAAAAAGGCTTTTTGACATGCGGAGCCCTGTTTTTGAAAACGAAGGGCACCCTTCCCCGGTTCCCCGGATTTTTTGCGCTGCCTCGGCTTCGTTTTCATTCGGCCACAGATGGAAACGAAGCCGGGGCAGCGCAATTCGCGCAATTGGAATTATTTTGAAGTTTTATTGACATTATTCCGCCAAAAGCTTACAATTATAAAATATGTATCCTGGGGAAAAGTGGATT
>JAVVPH010000281.1:0-2404 GCA_036655835.1 Oscillibacter sp. | reverse complement strand
AATGGCAGTAATATCCTCACCGAAATTCAAAACGGTCTTGTCTGGAAACGACTTGAAGCCCTGAATTTCCAATGCTTTTAAGTACATCGCGCTCACCTCCGGAAAAAAAGATACTATAACTAATAGATGATAGCAGAAAAGTGCCTGCATTTCAAGGAAAAAAAAGGGGACGGGCCGCCGCCCGTCCTCTTGCACCATCACAACTCTCCTTTTTCCTCTCCCCGGCCCAACAGCCAATCCGCCGTCACGCCGAAAATATCCGCCAATGCGTCCAACTCCAGGTCAGACACCGGGCGCTTTTGTCCCTCCAGCAGGGAGAGGGCCGGAACGCTGATTTCCACGCCCCGGGTCTGTAATTTTGCCAGCAATTCCACCTGTTTCATACCGGCCTCCATGCGAACCCGAGTCACACGCGCGCCTATCTTGTTCCGTTCTCCCAAAGCAAGTTTCCGCGTTCTCATCAGCAATCTCCTTTTTCTGTCAGTATATGCAAAAAAATGGTTGCTATATTTGGTAACACCAAATATAATGAGAATTATTGGAGAATTATGGCGAATAAAGGAGCAGCAAAACCATGACTTTTCTTATTCTGACAGAAGATATCTCTCTGGGCGAGGCGCTGACGGTGCAAATCAAGCTCTGGGTGCCAAATAGCCTATGCCTTGAAATCAGCAGTTTTGAGGAAGCCACGGCGGCACTGCGGGAAGTGCTGGTGGACTGTGTGATTCTTGCGGAAAACAGCCCTGCTTGTGATTTTACCCAGTGGGAGCAGCAGCCCCGGCTGGTTCTCTGGCCCGCGCAATTGGATGCCGCCGCCATGGCGGCGCAATTATTTTCCCCCTAAATCGGCGGTGCAGGCTTGCGCCGTCGTTTTTTTGCCCTTTTGCTCCTCAATTTGCCGATAGAGGCAGCTCAAGCCGTCGGACAATCCGCCCACCTGGTCAATTAGGCCCACGGAAACCGCCTCCTCGCCGTAGAGCACGCTTCCCACGTCCGATGCCATCTCCCCGGTTTTCAGCATCAAATTCTGAAATTCCTCCTTGGAAATACCGCTGTGCCCGGATACAAAGGCCACAATGCGGTCCTGCAAACGCTGAAAATAATCATAGGTCTGGGGCGCGGCAATCACCGTGCCGCTCATGCGCACCGGGTGGATGGTCATGGCGGCGGAGGGCACCGCGAAGGACCGCCGCGCCGCCACCGCCAGCGGAACGCCGATGGAGTGACTGCCGCCCAGCACAATGGACACGGTGGGCTTGGTCATCCCGGCAATCAGCTCCGCGATGGCAAGGCCCGCCTCCACGTCGCCGCCCACGGTGTTCAGCAAAAACAACACGCCGTCCACCTCCTCCGATTCCTCCAGCTTGGCAAGGAGGGGCAAAACGTGCTCATATTTGGTGGTTTTCGTGGAATTTCCCGCAGTCATGTGGCCCTCGATCTGGCCGATGATGGTCAGGCAGTAAACGGTGCCGTGGGGTGTGCGGGTCATGGCGGAGCCAAAATCCAAAATTTGCTGGGTGGCCTCCTCCTTGCCGTCACCGGAGTCGCTTGGCTCCTTGGGCTTGGTTTCCTCGTTCATCGTATCACTCACTTTCCCTGCTATTTTCCGCAGAAATTAAAAATTTACCCCCCATTTTTACAGTCTCTGTACTTTCCTTTTTGCTTTCCTCGTGCTATACTAAAATAAGCTTTTAATATATTTTTTGTCACAGGAGGACTGCATTTTGGAACAGAATCCGCAGCGTATCGTGGTGAAGGTAGGCACATCCACCCTCACCCACGCCACTGGCGCGTTAAATCTGCGCAATATGGAGCATCTCACCCGGACGCTGTCCGACCTGCGGGGCATGGGCCACGAGGTGATTTTGGTGTCCTCCGGCGCCATCGGCATCGGCACCGCCCGGCTGGCGCTGTCAGAGCGCCCCACAGAGCTGCGGATGAAGCAGGCGGCGGCGGCGGTGGGCCAGTGCCGGATGATGCACATTTACGACAAATTATTTTCCGAGTACAACCGCTGTGTCGCCCAGATTTTGCTCACCGGCGACGATGTGGACAACGCAGAGCGGGCAGAGCACCTCTCCGGCACCTTTGGCGCGCTGCTGGAGATGGGGGTCATCCCCGTGGTCAACGAAAACGACTCCGTGTCCTCGGCGGAGATTGAAACCGGGCGGCAGAAGGTCCTGGGCGACAACGACACCCTCTCCGCCATCGTGGCGAAGCTCTGCCACGCGGATTTGCTGGTGCTCCTCAGCGACATTGACGGGCTGTACACCGCCGACCCCCGCAGTCATCCCGAGGCCAAGCTGCTCCACCGTGTGGATGCGCTGACCCCGGAAATTCTGGAGATGGCGGGGGGCGCGGGCACCTGGCGGGGCACCGGCGGCATGGCCACCAAGCTGGCGGC
>JAVVPH010000280.1:0-2421 GCA_036655835.1 Oscillibacter sp. | reverse complement strand
AGTCGCTTCCATGGGGCCACCTCAGGCACAGGTTGCCCTAAAGGAATGTCTTTCGATAGGTGCAGATAAAGCTTATTTAGTCAGTGACCGTGCCTTTGGCGGTTCCGATACACTGGCCACAAGCTATATCCTCTCCTCCGCAGTGGGCAAGATGCAGGAATTGGAAGGCGAGTTTGACCTGATTTTTTGTGGCAAACAGGCAATCGATGGTGATACCGCTCAGGTGGGACCGGAGCTGGCGGAGCATCTGGGCTTGCCACAAATCACCTATGCCATAGAAGCCTCTGTGGAGGGCGAAGAGGTTTTGGTCAAGCGGGAGTGCTACGAAGGTTATGAAATCTTAGCAGCAAAGCTCCCCTGTCTCGTCACCGTTACCAAGCCGGCTTATGAGCCGCGTAAGCCATCCATCAAGAGCAAAATGGCGGCAACACGCGCCGTTATCACAACCCTTACAGCACAGGACCTCACCATAGATTTGACAAAAGCAGGGCTGGGAGGTTCCCCCACCAAGGTGAAAAAGACCTTTACGCCCCCACGCAAGACGGGCGGTATTATGATTGAAGCTGAGAATCATGTGCAGGCCGCCAATGAACTTTTTGGAATCCTGCAAAATGCCAGATTGGTTTAGGAGGTATAGTAATGGAAGCAAAAAGCAAGGATTTATGGGTGTTTATTGAAACCAATACCAATGGGGAGGCGCGAAGCGTAGGCTTGGAATTGCTGGGCCCCGGTCGCCGGCTTGCTGATAGGCAGGGTGGTGCTTTAGTAGGCGTGGTCATTGGTTCCAATGTGGAAGCTGCCATAACCTCCGCCAAGGCATATGGTGCAGATCAGATTTTAGTGGTAGATGGTCCCGAATTTGCCCATTACAGCACAGATGCTTACGTTGACGCACTTTATTCCTTAGTCATACATGAATCACCCACCACAATTCTGATTGGTGCTACCAATGCCGGACGTGATATGGGCCCGCGTTTGGCCTGCAGGCTCAAAACCGGCCTCACCGCAGACTGCACCGGCTTGGACATTGACGAAGACAGTGGAAATGTCGCATGGACTCGTCCTGCTTTTGGCGGAAACTTGATGGCTACTATTCTTTGCCCGGAGCATCGCCCCCAGATTGGTACAATCCGACCCGGCGTCTTCAAAAAAGGGGAGCCGGACAGCAACCGTAAAGCGGAGATTGCTCATACCAATATACATATCGAGCCGAATCAAATTCGCACACGCTTGGTAGAAACCATCAATGAATTGGGTGCGGAGTTGGTGGACTTGGAAAATGCTGAGATTATCGTATCCGGCGGGCGGGGTGTGGGCGGTGCAGCAGGTTTTGCGCCCCTCCGAGAGCTGGCAGACGCACTGGGTGGCTCGGTGGGCGCGTCCCGGGCGGCGGTAGACGCCGGTTGGATTTCTCACTCTCATCAAGTCGGTCAAACCGGTAAAACAGTGGGACCCAAGCTCTATATTGCTTGCGGTATTTCCGGTGCGATTCAGCACCGCGCCGGTATCGCCGGTGCAGAAAAAGTAGTGGCCATCAACAGCGACCCGGATGCCCCCATTTTCGGTGTAGCCGATTACGGTATTGTCGGCGATCTTTTCCAGGTAATTCCGGCACTGACAGCGGCGATTCGGCAGGCTAAAGCATCTGACTGACAGAGCTTCATATCACAAAAGCGAGCAGAACGCCTTTCATAAAACAGCGGAAGTACAGGATTGTGATGAAAAGTTCAGCAATATGATATAAATTGCATCAATCATTTGATAAAATTTAGTCATATCAAACATTTTGAAGCCGTGGCCATCAGAGTATCCAGTATCAAAAAAGATAAAGGAGAATCACTATGTCATATTTTTTAACTGAGGAACAAATCCTGATGCGTAATTCCATCCGTGAGTTTGCCCAGAGTGAGCTGAAGGCGCGTGCTGCTGAGATTGATAGCACCGAAGAATTCCCCATGGATATTTGGAAGCGTTGCGGAGAACTGGGGCTCACCGGTATTACCGTCAAAGAAGAATACGGCGGTCTGGGGCTTGCCTGCACCGATGAAATGGTAATGATGGAGGAAATCGGCAAGGTTTCTCCCGCTGTCGGCCTGATTTTGGATGCACACCTTTACGCGCTGATGATTATTCAATATTCCGACAACGAAGCACTGAAGAAGAAATATTTGGAGGACGGCGCAACAGGTCGGAAAATTTTCGCACTTTCTGCCACCGATCCTGCAGGAGCTTCCAATATGGCGCAATGGAGCACCTTCGGCGCAGACCAAGGTGATAATTTTGTCCTGAACGGCAATAAAATTTTCTGCACCAACTCCCACATTGCCGATGTTTACGTTTGCATGGCACTTTCTGCCACCGGACTGAATGAGTTTGTCATGGAAAAGGGCACACCGGGCTTGGAGACAGGCTTCATCGAGC
>JAVVPH010000279.1:0-2423 GCA_036655835.1 Oscillibacter sp. | reverse complement strand
TGGAACTGGCCCAGCATGACGCCATCACCCACGCGGCGGAAATCAGGATCGTGCGGCAGGACTATGCCAACGCTATGGGGGAGGAGGAAAGCCTATGACAACGGCGGAACTACTGACAGGCGGCGGGGGCGCGTTGCTGGTGGCCATGACATTGATCCAAATTTCACCGCTGAAAATTAACCCGTGGTCCGCACTTGCAAAAGCCGTTGGGCGGGCTATCAATGGAGAGGTGATCAGCAAGGTGGACAAGCTGGGCCAGGATCTACAAACCGTTAGGCATGAAGCTGTGGAACAGGCTGCGATCAATTACCGGGCACGGATACTGCGATTTGGGGATGAAATCATGCACGACGTCCGCCATAGCAAGGATCATTTCGACCAAACACTACATGACATTACAGAATATGAACGGTACTGCAAGGGAAACCCGGATTTTGAAAACAACATGACCGCCCTAACCGCCGCCCGTATCAAGAAAATTTATTCCCAATGCCTGGAGGAAAACGACTTTCTATGAAAACCATAATTGTGGCCGCGCTGGCTATGACCGGCGGCACCATCCTGGGCTTTCTATTTTGCCAGGCCGCGGTACGCCGTCTCCGTCTCCGCCTGCGGGCGGCGCGGAGCGGGACGGACGACCCCAAGAAAATGGGTGTCATGGACAAGGTGCTTATCCTGGAGGGCGTGATCTTGGTGGCCTACACTGTGGCGGATCTGGTGGTATTCTGGCACACCGGAGCAGAACCCACCACCCTGACCGCCTGCGTGTTCGGCGTGTGTGGCATTGAAAACGGGATCATGGGATGGATCAAAACCAACAAGGACAAAGCGGCGGATCCGAGTGGGAGCGCGGCGGGGGCAGCCCCTCCACTCCAGCGCCAGGAGCCGACGGACGTTGGACAATGAGGAGGTAAAAATAGCATGACAGAAAAAGAACTGCGGCAAAAGGTTGCCGATACAATCAGTGCCTGGGTGGGCGGCACCAAGGGCAGCGCCAAGCACCTGGACATTTTGGCCGTTTACAATGGCCACAAGCCGCTGGCCAGGGGCTACACCGTGCAACCCAAAGACGCCTATTGTGCCACCACGGTCAGCGCCGCCTTTATTCGGGCGGGGATCGCGGAGTACACCGGGACCGAGTGCGGCGTGGAGAAGTTCGTGCAGATCGCCAAGGCAAAAGGCATCTGGGTGGAGAATGACGCATACACCCCAAAGCTGGCGGACACCATTGTGTACGACTGGGACGACAATGGCGTGGGCGACGACACCGGAGCGGGTGACCATATTGGCCTGGTGACCGTTCCGGGTGCCAGCAAGTTCACCGTCACCGAGGGCAATATGAGCGGCGGCAAGGTGGGCACCAGGCCCCTGGCCGTCAATGGTAAGTACATACGCGGGTTTATTTGCCCGGACTACGCGGCCATTGCCGCAAAGCTGGGCGGAACCGCCACGGCACCCCAGGAAAATACCACGGCCACCTCCCACACCGCTGTGGCCGGGGACACCCTGGGCAAGATTGCGGCCAAGTACGGCACCACGGTGGCAGCCCTGGCCGAGATCAACGGCATGGCCAACCCCAACGTGATCCATGTGGGCCAGGTAATCGCCCTGTCTGCCGCAGCGGCGGCCTGCGTCAAACTGACCAACGTGGGCGTGATCAATTCCCCGGACTACTGGGCCGGCGCGGCGGCGTCCGGGAAAGTCAAATACCTGGAGGCGCTGCTGACTAAGGCGGCGGAGAAAATCACCAAGGCCGGGACCCGAACGGCCACCCCGGAGGACGGCGTGGCCGCCCTGGTGGCCGCTGGCATCATCAACACGCCGGACTATTGGCTGGCCAATCACGGCACATTCCCAAGCCTGGGGGCGCTCCTGTGCGCCCTGGGCGGGGCTGTGAAATAATTTAGGAGGAAAGCACATGGAAAACATTATCCAGTCTGTTCCCGCGATCATTTCCGCCATTCTACTGGCGGTCCTGGTCCTGATGGTGGTAACCAACATCATCACCCAGGTACTGAAAAAAATCACCTGGGACAAGATCCCCACCAACATTCTGGCCTTTGTCGTGTCCATGGTTGTCACGCTGGCGGTATTCTTCGCGGTGTGCCAAATCGTGGGCTGGGCGGTCACCTGGTACATGGTGGCCGGGGCCGTCGCCCTGGGCGTATTCGTGGCCTATTCGGCAATGTTTGGTTTTGACAAGCTGCGGGAGGCCCTGGAGCAGATCACGAAATATTCTAAATAACTGCAAGCATGAGAAAAGGCCGCGCTATGAAAGCGCGGCCTTTTCCCTGTTCAATTCAAGGACCAACACGAAAACCGGAGCGGCAAAATACAAAGTCGCGGCGGGGTTCGTATTGGTTGAAAGTGGTGGAGCCGAGGGGAGTTGAACCCCTGTCCGAAAACACGTCCACCGGAACTTC
>JAVVPH010000278.1:0-2428 GCA_036655835.1 Oscillibacter sp. | reverse complement strand
CCCCGGGCCATCCGCCGGGCCGCCTGAATGCCCAGGGGCGTGGCGGCGTTGCCCAAACCCAGTAAATTGGCGGAGACGTTGGCAGAAACGGCGGCCAGGGTGTCGGCGTCCCGGCTTGCGTGGGGCAGCAGCCGCCGCAAAATGGGGCGAAACGCCCGGGCCAATCCGTCGCTGAGTCCGCAAACCCGCATGATTTCCATGACGCCGGACCACAGACACAGCATACCCGCCATGGAGATGCTCAGCTCCACGGCGGCACTTGCCCCCTCCAACGCGGCGGCGGCCACCGCCTCCAGCCGCCCGGTGAACAGGCCAAAAATCAGCGACAGCGTGACCATGCCGGTCCACACCGCAGTCATCGCCATGAAGCTCACTCCCTCTCTGCCGTACTCGTGGTTAAAATTGTAAAAAATGGAAGCGATTGCAAAAAAATGTCTGTACATAAATGGAAAATATTAACACAAATAAACGTCCGCGCAGGGCGCACAAATTCCAAACAATCTGTGAATTTAAAGGAAAAACCCGGGAATTTAATTGACAAATAATGACAAGTTGTGATATGGTCTGTCTACGGAATTTAAGTAGGAAAAAGAGCAAGAAGGAGAAACATTGTGAAATCTACCGGTATTGTGAGAAAAGTGGACGAATTAGGTCGAATCGTGCTCCCCATTGAGATGCGCCGCACCCTGGACATCGCTGAGAAGGACGCACTGGAAATCTATGTAGAAGGTGCGTCGGTCATTCTGAAAAAATACAAACCCAGTTGTATTTTCTGTGACGGAGCGAAGGACATTGTGACCTTTAAGGGCAAAAATGTCTGCCCCAAGTGCATGAAGGAATTAAAGGGCCTGTAAGCCCCCGCCAAGCCTCAAAAAGCCGCCGCCTCTGCAATCCTATGCAGGGTCGGCGGCTTTTCATGCGCTTATCGTTCCAAGGCGGCGGAATACAGCTCGTTTTTGGAAAGTCCGGTGTGCTCCGCCACCTCCCGGGCGGCATCCTTCAGCCGGGTCCCCGCCGCCGTCAGGGCCAGCACCTGGGCCACGCCCTCCGCCAAGGTGGCGGCGGAGGCAAGCTTTGGCTCCGCGCCGCCCACCACCAGGACAAATTCGCCCTTGGGGGCATTTTCCCCGTAGTAGGCCACAGCCTCCCCCAGGGTAAAACGCAGGGTTTCCTCGTGGAGCTTGGTCAGCTCCCGGCACAGGGCAACGGGCCGCTGGGGCCCGAAGGCGGCGCACAAATCCTCCAGCGTGCCCCGCAGCTTGTGGGGGGCCTCGTGGAAAACCATGGTCCGCGTCTCGTCCTTGAGGCTGTCCAAAAGCGCCCGGCGGCTCTTTTTGTTGACGGTGAGAAAGCCCTCAAAGGTGAAGCGCCCCGTGGGCAGGCCGGACACCGCCAAGGCGTTCACCGCCGCGCAGCACCCGGGGATGGACAGTACCTCCACCCCCTGCCCGGCGCACAGCCGGACCAATTCCTCCCCGGGGTCAGAGATGGCGGGGGTGCCCGCGTCGGTGACCAGCGCGCAGGATTCGCCTGCCAGCACCCGCGCCAGAATGGCGGGGCCGGCGGTGGCGCAGTTGTGGGCGTGGTAGCTGACCATGGGGCATTTGATGGAGAAGTGGTTCAGCAACTTGACGGACACCCGGGTGTCCTCCGCCGCGATAAAATCCACGGTTTCCAGCGTCCGAATCGCCCGGGGGGAGAAGTCGCTCAAATTCCCGATGGGGGTGGCGACCAGATATAAAATTCCGCTCATGGCGTGTGCTCCTTTGTACGAAAATAAATGGCATCCACCTCCGCTGTGGCACTGCCGTCAGGATTTTGCAGCAGGAGAGGCGGCGCAATGTGCAGCCCGGGCTTTCCGCCTCGTCGTCCCTCCAACAGCAGCAGCGAGGGGGCGGCGTCGGACCGCTTGCAGACAAAGCGAAGGCGCTTGGGCTCCATCCCCGCCTGCCGCAGGGCGCAGAGCAGGTCCGTCAGCCGCTCCGGCTTGTGAACCAGACAAAATCCGCCGCCCCAGCGCAGCAGACGCGCCGCCGCGGCGCAGACCTCCTCCAGGGTGCAACCCATCTCAGACCGGGCGGTCTGCCGGGCGGGATTTTCCGAGAGTGCGCCGCTGCCCGGGGGGAAATAGGGCGGGTTGCACACCACCAGGTCAAAGCGCCCCGCCGCCGGCAAATCCTGGACCTGCCGCAAATCCCCTGGTCTGACGGCGCATTGCGCCGTCAGGCCGTTGGCGGCCATGGTTTTTTCCGCCAGAGCCACGGCTTGGGGCTGTATTTCTATGCCCTCAACCCGCAAATCCCCCTGCCTCTGCAAAAGCAGCAGGCCCAACAGGCCCGTTCCGGCCCCCAAATCGCAGACCCGGTCCCCGGGCTTCAGGCGGGGAAAGGCGGAGAGCAAAAAGGAATCCGTCCCCGGCGGAAAGAGG